>JAHAZT010000061.1 GCA_018383975.1 Eubacteriales bacterium
GCATATGAAGGCGATTGCCGCAGACAAAAATAACTGAAAGGATTTTCATAAATGCCCGAACTTCTTTCTCCTGCGGGGAATTTTGAAAAAATGAAGGCGGCAATCCGCTACGGAGCAGACGCCGTATATCTGGCGGGAAAACGCTTCGGAATGAGAAGCGCTGCCGAAAACTTTACGGACGATGAGCTGGCGGAGGCGATCGCCTATGCACATTCCTTCGGCAGAAAGGTGCATATAACCGTAAACACCTTGCCGAGGACAAACGAATATCCAGCCCTGCGCGAATATTTTGAGTTTCTCGAAACGGTAAAGCCCGACGCGCTCATCATCGCGGACGCGGGCGTTTTCGCGCTTGCGAGAGAAGTCCTGCCCGAAACGGAGATACACGTTTCAACTCAGGCGGGCATTGTCAGCGCGGCGGACTGCCTTTTCTGGCGGTCGCTCGGAGCAAAAAGAGCCGTGCTCGCAAGAGAACTTTCGCTCGACGAAATAATTGAGATACGCCGAAATGTTCCGGATGATTTTGAGATTGAAACCTTTGTACACGGGTCGATGTGTGTTTCGTTTTCGGGCAGATGTCTGCTTTCAAATGCACTTACGGGCAGGGACGGCAACCGCGGCTCGTGCGCTCAGCCGTGCCGCTGGAGCTATACGATAAGCGAGGAAAAACGCAAGGATTCGCCTATGCCCATTGAGGAAACGCCGGACGGAACGTTCATAATGAGTTCAAAAGACCTCTGCATGATTGAGCACATTCCGGAGCTTATCCGCGCGGGAATATCGTCCTTCAAAATTGAGGGCAGAATGAAAAGCGCATACTATACAGCCGTTGTCACAAATGCATACAGAGCCGCAATCGACGGCTATGAAACCCTCGGCGAGGGATATACTTTCGACAGTCGTTGGATGAATGAGCTTGAGTCTGTCAGTCACAGGGAATACGCCACGGGCTATTTTTACGGCGCCCCGTGCGATAACGCACAGACGACGTCATCTCTCGGCTACATTCGTGATAAGGCGTATCTCGCCGTCGCGACGGGAGAGAAGATGAACGGACTGACCGGCTTCCGCCAGAAGAACAAGGTTTCTGCGGGGGAATATGCCGAGATTGTTTCGCCGGGAAAATTCGGGCGGGGATTTACCGTCGGCAAAATATACAATGAAAACGGGGATGAAATCGAAAGTGCGCCGCACCCCGATATGAAATTTTATATTTCCGTGCCTTTTGAAGTGTCAGAGGGGGATATTCTGCGCGGCGGAAAATGATAATTTGAACGAAAATTATCATTTTATATATTGAAAAAGCAAAATAAAGATGATATACTACATAAGAAAATCTTAAAATCAGAGAGGTAAACAAAAATGACTTACAACAAAAAGTCGATAGAAGATATCGACGTTGCCGGCAAAAGGGTCCTTGTAAGGTGCGATTTCAACGTGCCTGTAAAGGACGGCGTAATCACAAGCGACAAGAGAATAACGGAAGCCCTTCCCACAATTAAGTATCTTGTTGAAAGAAACTGCAAGGTTGTTCTTTGCTCTCATATGGGCAAGCCCCACAACATTTTTGACAAGGAAATCAAGCTCTCAAAGAAGGAAGCTGCGGCTGTTGCGGCTCTTCCCGAAGAGGAAAGAGAAGCAGCTACGGCTAAATACATTGAAAAAGCGCAGGGCGACAAGCAGAAGTTCTCTCTTAAAATCGTTGCCGACAGACTCAATGAATACCTCGGCGGTATCGTAACGTTCGCAGAGGACACGGTCGGCGCGGACGCACAGGCAAAGGTTGCCGCACTTGAGGGCGGAAAAATCGTTCTTCTTGAAAACACACGCTTTACAAAGAAGGAAGAAAAGAACGACGAAGAATTCTCAAAGCAGCTTGCCGCATTCGGTGACATATTCGTAAACGACGCTTTCGGCACGGCTCACAGAGCGCACGCTTCAACGGCAGGCGTTGCTATGTACGGCGGACTTCCCGCAGTCTGCGGTTACCTCATTCAGAAAGAAATCACAATAATGGGCAAGGCTCTTGATGACCCGAAGAGACCGTTTGTCGCTGTTCTCGGCGGCGCAAAGGTTTCGGATAAGATTGCCGTTATCGAAAATCTTATAGACAAGGTCGATACGCTCATCATCGGCGGCGGTATGGCTTATACGTTCTTCAAGGCATTCGGTCAGAACGTCGGTACGTCAATCTGCGAATACGATAAACTCGATATCGCAAAGGCGACTGTTGAAAAGGCAAGAGCGAAGGGCGTCAGCTTCATTCTCCCCGTTGACAATATCATCGGCAGAGAGTATGACGAGAACACCGTTCATATGAGAATGTATTCAAACGCAATTCCGGACGGCTGGATGGGACTTGATATCGGCGACAAGACAAGAGAACTTTTCGCAAAAACAATCATCGGCGCAGGCACGGTTGTATGGAACGGACCTATGGGCGTTTCCGAATGGAAAAACTTTGAAGGCGGCACATGCGCGGTTGCGGAAGCCATCGCCAACAGCGGCGCGGTATCAATCATCGGCGGCGGCGACTCCGCAGCGGCGATTGAAAAACTCGGCTATGCCGACAGAATGACGCATATCTCCACAGGCGGCGGCGCATCCCTTGAATTCCTTGAAGGCAAGGAGCTTCCCGGAATAGCCTGCCTGCTTGATAAATAATTTCGGAGGCGATTTATAATGGACAAGACGAACAGAAGAGCCGTTATCGCGGGTAACTGGAAAATGAATATGACTCCCGCGGCAACAGAGGCGTTTATAAAGGA
>JAHAZT010000068.1 GCA_018383975.1 Eubacteriales bacterium
GCAACGGCGTCAAAGCGTTTCGGCTCATCTGAAACGTAATACTCCGTTTCTCCGCCGTCCCTTGCGGAAATATCCCTCAAAAGCATTTCCTCCGAAAGCAGGCTCACCGCCTCCTTTGCGGGATTTACGAGCGCAACGCCCGGCAAACACTTCCCTATCGCCTCCGCGATTATCGGAAAGTGCGTGCATCCCAAAATGACGGTGTCCGCCCCGAATTCCCTTATGGGAGCAAGATATTTTTCGCAGGCGAGAGCGGTTATTTCGTCGTCTGACGAAAATCCGCATTCGACAAGCGGCACGAAAAGCGGGCAGGCGACTCCGAGCGTCTCTGCGCCTTTTTCCTTCAGCCGTCTTTCAAAAACTCCGGCATTTATCGTCGCCTCCGTGCCTATCACGGCGATTTTTCTGTTTTTGCTGACGGAAAATGCCCTTTCCGCCGCTCCGTCAATAACGCCGAAAACAGGTACGTCAAAAGCGTCGCGAAGCGCGTCAAGCGCAACCGAGCTGACCGTTCCGCATGCGGCAAGCACCGCTTTGACGTTCTGCGAAAGCAAAAATCTTACGTCCTGCGCGGCGTATTTTTTTATTATCTCCTCGGACTTTGTCCCGTAAGGCACTCTGCCCGTGTCGCCGAAATATATTATCCGCTCCTTCGGGAGCAGTTTTTCAAGCTCGCGCACCGCGCAAAGACCGCCGAGTCCGCTGTCAAAAACGCCGATAGCTCTGCTGTCCATATTTCCCTCCGAAAATTTTACTTTTTGATTATTGCACAACGGTCGTTACCGCCGTAATCGCGGAAAATTTCACATCCGAGTCCGCGCTTTGCCGCCTCCGAAGTTACATCCGCCGCCTGATCGTAACCTATCTCAAACATTATCGCTCCGCCGTCCGAAAGCGCCTTCGGGCAAACGTCGAGCAACCGACGGTAAAATGCAAGACCGTCATCTCCGCCGTCAAGGGCGATATGCGGCTCGTTTTTTACCTCTGCCGAAAGCCCTTTGATGACTTCCGTTCTTATATAAGGCGGGTTTGATATTATTATATCGTATTTTTCCCCGCCCGACAGAAAATCGGACGAAAAAACGTCTTGCCGGAGAATATTTGCCCGCTCCGAAAGTCCGAGCCGACGGGTGTTTTCAAGCGACACCTCGCACGCCCCCTCCGAAATATCGAACATATCCGCCGTTGCGCCGTCGACGTTTTTCAGCACGGAAAGCCCGATACAGCCGCTTCCGCAACAGATATCCGCGATTTTTGCTCCGCTCCGGCAGGCTTCAATCGCCTTTTCGACAATAACCTCCGTGTCCGCCCTCGGCACAAGCACCCGCTCGTCGACGTAAAAATCCAAGCCGAAAAAGCACGCGCTTTTTGTGATATATTCAAGCGGCTTGCCCTCCGAGCGCGCCCTTGCTATGTCAACCGCTCTGCGGCAGACGTCGTCCGGTGCTTCCTCTCTCATCATCATAAAAAGACGGGCGGAGTCCGTCTCCGAGGCAATCCCCGTGATTTTCTCCGCCTCAGAACCGGCATATTCTCCGCCTGTCGGCAGGAGAATATCCTTTATTTTCTTTACAAGCTCAAAATACTTCATTTATGCGTTTTCTTCGCCGTCTTTTATCGGCGTTTCGCCGTCGACAGAAGTGTTCCCGTCTCCGGGCTTTTCTTCCGCTTCATCCTCTGCCTGCGCGCCGTCTTCCGTCGTCTCCTCCGGAAATTCCTCCGGCATTGCGCCCTTGAGCGCGGCAATTGCAACCTCTATCATTGAGTCGTCCGGCTCTTTTGTCGTTATTCTCTGCATCCAGAGTCCCGGCGCGGAAAAAATTTTAACAAGGGCGTTGTCGTGTTTGCCGGCATACATAAGAAATTCATAGCCGATACCGCACGTCAGCGGCAGAAGAAGCAGTTTTATTCCCGTTCTTATCAGCGAGCTTAAAATTTTGGAATCGACGTTTGCCCAATCCCATGGGATAAGTATGCCTATAAGCACGCCGATGAGTATCATAACGAACATAAAGCTCGTTCCGCATCTGGGGTGGAAACGTCTCTGCATTCTGACGTTTTCAACGGTCAGCGGCAGACCGTGCTCATAGCAGAAAATCGATTTATGCTCCGACCCGTGATACATAAACGTGCGTTTTATATCCGGCATAAGCGAAACAAGCAGCAGATAACATATGAAAATGATTATTTTCATCACGCCTTCTATTATGCTTTTCAGCCAGCCGTCGAGAGGAGAGCCGATGAGATATTCAATGCCCTTTGTCGCATACGTCGGGAGCAGGAAAAACAGCCCGACGGAAAGCACAAGCGCAAGGATTATCGAAATCGGCATAATCACAACCATTATCGACTTGCCGAATTTTTTTCTAAGCCATTTTTCAAATCTCGTCTCTTCCTCCTCCGTGCCGAGCATTTCGCCCGATTTTGAAAGAGTCGAAAAGGAGAGCTTCATCATCTCTATGAAATTTATCGCTCCGCGCAATATGGGAATATTCAGAAATTTATGCTTTTTTCTTACGGAGACAAACGAGTCCGTCTGCTTTTCTATCGACCCGTCCGGCTTGCGGACGGCAATGCAGACTCTTTCTCCGCTTTTCATCATAACGCCTTCAAGCACCGCCTGACCGCCAACCTTGTTTCTCCGGCAGGCGAGCGCGTCCGGCTCTTTTGTTTTTTTGCTCATCTGTTTGCCTTTCATAATACGATTGATATATAGAGTTTATCACAGTCGCGCACAAAAATAAATAACAAATTGTAAAATAATTAAAAAACCGCCCCGAAAAGGACGGTTTTTCTTTGATTTGTCTCAGATTATTTCGTGCAGAAAAGGAACGTCACAAGGACAAGAACAACAAAAACGATTGAAACGATTGTTGTCAGCTTTGAGAGCTTCTTTTCCTTGGAGGCGCCTCTGTTCTTTCCGAAATAGGTTTCGGAAGAGCTGTTTCCGCCGCCGATTGCACCCGAAAGTCCCTTGGACTTGTTCTGGAAAAGCACGACCACCGTGAGGAATATTGCGCAGACCATGAGCAGCGCGCCAAGAATGTACTGAACTACTGTCATTATAAAAAATCTCCCGTTCCGGCGGCAATTATCACGCCTCCGCGCCATCCGCCGAGTTAAGTATTTCGGCGCGGAAACATATTTTTCAGGTTCACCGCATCACAGCGGTGTAAGTATATTATCACATCCGGAAATAAAAATCAAGGGTTTTTTCAGATTTTTCAAAACTATTTTGATATTTTGATTGACAAATCGCTTTACAAATGATATAATAACTACTCGGAAAAGAGCGCGGCAAAAATTCAATGCCCGTTTTTTCTCCTTACCGGACGCAAATCTTTCTCATGCTCCGGTCTTATGTCCAGAAGGAGGTGCAATCACAATGGAAAAAATTCTCTCGTCCTATGAAACGATGTTCATCGTTGACTGCTCCGAAAGCGAGGAGGCAACCGCAGCTGTTGTTGCAAAGTTCAAATCGCTTATCGAAGCTAACGGCACGATCGAAAAGATCGAAGAATGGGGTAAACGCAAGCTCGCATATCCTATCAACGATATGACAGAGGGTTATTACGTCCTTGTTAACTACACGGCAGGTCCGGAATTTTCCGAAGAGCTCAGCCGCGTGTTCAACATCACGGAAGGCGTAATGCGTTATCTCACAATCAAACTTTAATCGGAGGTTAATATGGCAAGTCTTAACAAGGTTATTCTTATCGGGCACCTTACAGCCGATCCGGAGCTGAAACAGACTCCCACAGGCGTAAGCGTAACTTCGTTTTCCATCGGCGTAACAAGAAGATTTCAGCGTCAGGGCGAACAGTCCCAGAGCGATTTTATCAACATAGTTGCATGGAGATCGACTGCGGAGTTCATAGCCAAATATTTCAGAAAAGGCAACGCCATATGCATCTGCGGTTCGCTCCAGTCAAGAAGCTATACGGCGCAGGACGGCACAAAGCGTTATGTGACCGAAGTCGTTGCCGACGAAGCAAGCTTCGTTGAAAGAAAGAGCGATTCCGCCCCCAAAGCCGACGATTATCAGGCTCCCGCATTTTCCGCGGGAACAAACGACGCCGCAAAATTTGAAGAAGTTGCCGGCGACGAAGACCTGCCGTTCTGACAGGGTCAACACATTCTATAAGGAGGTTTTATAGGTCATGGATAGAGAAGTTCAGAAGTCTTCCCGCCCTGCCGCTCACCAGAGAAGAAAGAAAGTCTGCATTTTCTGTGAAGAGCATGCGGAAAGCATTGATTACAAGGATGTAGCCAAGCTCAGAAAGTTCATTTCCGAGCGTTCCAAAATTCTGCCCCGCAGAGTTACGGGAACCTGCGCAAAGCACCAGAGAGAGCTCACAATCGCGATAAAGAGAGCTCGTCACATGGCGCTCATTCCTTTCGTAACAGACTGATCGGAATTTGAGTAATCACAGACAAAAGCCCTTGCAAAAGGGCTTTTTTGTTTGCAATTTGCATATAGCCTCTTGACAGGTAAAAAAAGATGCTATATGATAAAAGTATCAAAAACTGTAAAAGGGGACGACAAAATGAATACAAAGGATTATATTGAAACCCAAAAAAGCAAGAAATTATCTGATATTTTCAAAGGTGTATTGGCAGCCGGTCTTGTTGTGGGTTCAATGGTAACTTCAACTGCTTGTAAACCTAATCAACCACATGAAAGCACATCTACTACTAATTCAAGCACTAGCACAATTGAAACAACCAATACAACTCAACAAACTACCGCTACAGAAACTACAAAAATTGATGAACCAATAGTTAGAACTGATGAACAGGTAGAAAATTTCAAAAAAGCTCTTAGAAACATATTTGATAGTGGAGAAATTTTGGACAATCAATTCGTAGTGTTTTTATCTAGATATAATGATAAAACAGGAGATAATCAATATAGATTTGTTATTCAAGCAAATTCAGAGAATGGCTTGAACATGGTGTTTTTTAAGGATATAAGCAAAGAAGAATTTTTTACAATTTTCAACGATTTTTCAAAAAATGGCAAATGGTCTCAAGACGAGTTGTCAGAAAAATCCTTTTCAATTAAACAAGTGATTGAAAATTGTAGTGGAGAATCACTAGATATTCTGGCAGAGGCAATTAATTCAAAATTTATTAAAAAACAATCAACCAACCAATCATCTCAAGACGACCTAGTTAGATAATTTAACAATCACAAGATTTTACACAAAAAACGGAGCCTGCGGCTCCGTTTTTTTGATTTATAGCTTATTTGCTTATCTTTATGTTTGTAAAGCTTTTGAGGTTGCACTGACCGTATGTATTGTCGCCGGCGGAAAGAAGTCTGCCGGATTTCGTAAGCGCGACGGTGTGGTTTCTGCCCGCGGCAATCTCAACAACGTCTCTCCATTCGGAAACATTGCACTGACCGTAGCCGTTATAGCCGACGGCAACGCACGTTCCGTCGGAAAGAAGTCCGACGCTGTGATAATTTCCCGCCGCAACCGCATGTACGTTCTGCCAGCGCGATACTTCGCACTGGTCGTTTGCATTGTTGCCGACGGCAACGCACGTTCCGTCCGTGCGCAGACCGAGCGTATGAAGTCCGCCGGACGCAACGGCGCATATGCTTCCCCAGCGTATACCGCCCCATGTTCCGTCCGTGTTTGCACCGACGGCGACTATTGTTCCGTCGGCACGGAGACCGACCGTATAGTTATATCCTGCGGAAATCGCAATGATTCCTTCCCAGTCCGAAACGTTGCACTGACCGTATGTATTGTCGCCCGTGGCGACGCACGTTCCGTTTTCGAGAAGCCCGACGCTGTGACCGACGCCCGCCGAAACCGCGCATATGTTGTGCCAGCCGTCAACCTCGCACTGACCGTAGCCAGAATAGCCCGTGGCGACGCACGTTCCGTTTGAGCGGAGTCCGACGGTGTGATGGTTGCCCGCCGCAACGGAAACTATCGAAGTCCACGCGGAAACATTGCATTGCCCGTATGTGCCGTAGCCGGCAGCAAGCACCTTGCCCGCTTCCGTCACCGCAACGGTATGAAGTCCGCCTGCGGCAATCGTCGACGACGAAGGCGCAAGAAAACGCGTCAGCGAGTTTTCTTTTCTGTTGACCTTTATCATGTCAATGCTGGACGTTGTATAAAAGGCGGATTCCGCCTCGCTCCTCATGGAAGGCCCCGACGGGATATCCGTTATGAGCGTATCGGAGTCGATCCTGTCCGACGAGTTTGAGAAAACCGATTTTATATTGCTCATGCCGTCGCCGCCTTCAATTTCTATCGTCCCCTTGGACGGGGAAAATTCCGATGAAGTATACGGAGGATTTACCTTGCGTTCCGCCGTCGTGACGCCCATTGCCTCTGCGGCGTCATCCTCCGGCGCACTCTCCGCCGCGCGACGCCTTGCGCCTACGGGGGAATATTTGTCAACGGGGGAGCCTGCATAACGGCTGTTTTTTTCAAGCGTCGAAACCCTTTCCGAAAGTGCGCGGAGCTTTTTGTTTTCGGCTTCAAGCGAGTCTGCCGCCGTTCCGGCAAGGAACAGCGGTATCATAAGCATAACGGAAAGTATGGCGTATATGAGGAAAACGCAGGCAAAAAACAGATTTCCCTCGCTGAAATATTTAAGAGCGGCGGCAAAGCCGGCAACGGCACCCACCGTGCCGATTATAACGGCTATCGCCTTTATCCTTCTACCCAGATTTTCCGACATGATTGTTTCTCTCCCTTCGCCTTTCGGTCTGTTTCTGTATTTTTGATTGTTTTATATACGTTGTCGATTATCACCCTGTAAGCCGCGCTTGTCAGGTGCATGTATTCGTCATTCTGATAAATTTTTTCAAGGTATCCGTTTTCGTCGCAAAGCAGGCTGTGACTGTCGATATAGGGTATTCCCTTTTTTGAGCAAAGACGGCGTATCCATTCGTTTGCCTCGCAGACGGCTTGCTTTGAAAGCCTCTTGTAATGCTTTACCGACTTGTCCGACAAGGGCAGTATGGATTGAACGAAAATTTTTGTTTCGGGGCTGTTTTTTCTTACGGTATCTATCATTTCTTCATAGACCGCAACAAATTTTTCCTCAGGCATAAATCCCGCTCCGCCGGAAACGCCGAGCGTTATGACAAGAACCTTCGGCTTTCTTTCTCTCGCCGCCTCCGCCAAGGAAACCGCCCTTTCTTCATCCTCAAAATATATGGGCTTCCCCTCGCACACTGTTCTGAAAAGCACTGTATTCGCCTTTCCCGTCCACACTCTGCTCTCGGGAATTCCGCCGCGGAGCTTCATGTGCGCCGTTGTGGAGTCTCCGAAAAAGACGATTCCATCCTCGTTTACCGAGCCGCAGACGGTCTGCCCGCCGACGGCGGAAAATATCATAATAACCGAAAATATTACGGCAAGTGCCGGTTTTTTCAAATTTATCGCATCCTTATTTGTTTATTTCAAGACGCGAGACCGTTTTCCCGTCCGAAACGATTATAACCGTTCCCATTTCGTCCGTGCGGAAAATGTTTATGCCCATATCGCCGAGCTTCTGCATCGTTTCCTTGTGCGGATGACCGTAGTCATTGCCTTTTCCGCAGGAAATGAGCGCAATATCGGGCTTTACGGCGTTCAGAAACGCCTGTGACGACGATGTGCTTGAGCCGTGATGTCCGACCTTGAGAACGTTGCATTTAAGCTCCGACGCCGGAAATGCTTTGATTATTTCCGCTTCGCTGTCACTCTCCGCATCGCCCGTAAACATAAACGACGTTTCCCCGTACGTCACCTTTGCGACTATGCTGTAATCGTTTACTTCCTTGCCTGCCAGCATATTGTCCGAAGGAGCAAGAATTTTCATCTCGGCGTCGCCCACCGCAAGGGTCTTGCCGACCTCGGAAAAAATGACGTTGATATTCTTTTCATCTATTTTTTCAAGAAGTTTGATCCACGTTTTGGTTGAATGATCGCAGTCGGGAATCATGACGGATTTTACATTCGTGCTTTCAATTACCTTCTGTGCCGCGCCGATGTGGTCATAATGAGGATGAGTGAGCACGAGCATTTCCAGCTCTTTTATGCCGAGAGACAAAAGATATTCCGGTATCGTATCGGGTCTTGTTTTGTTTGGTGAGCCCGCGTCTATAAGGATATTCTTTACGCTTTTTCCGTCCGGTATACGCAAAAGAAATGCGTCCGCCTGCCCGACATCTATCATATGTAACTGGAATTTGCCGTCGTCAAGCTCGGTGACAGTGCCCGTTTTATCCGGCTTTATAATTCCGAAAGGGTCATCGAAAATGCCGAAATACGTCCCCGCAACAATCGCAAGAATTATGACGATATAGAGAATAACCTCGATTTGTCGTATGCGTTTTTTGGTCTTGTTTACGTTTTTCCTCTTAGCCACGGGTAAAATCCTCGCATTATTTCAGATATACATTTGTATTATAGCAGAATATACTATACTTTACAATAGAAATCGCGCAAAAAATAAATATTTTTTATCACAAAATCTTTGTCACGGCTCTTGACAAATGCCGCACATTGTGATAAACTATTCGGGCACTTGAAAAATGCGCCCATAGCTCAGCGGATAGAGTGCCCGGCTACGAACCGGTAGGTCGAGGGTTCGAATCCCCCTGGGCGCGGGGCCGCCAAAAAAAAAAAAAACCAAGGGGGGTTTTTTTTTTGAAGGGGGGGGGGGGTGGGGGGCGGGGGGGGGTTTATATCGCAGTATGGCGCGAGCGGACCCCAC
>JAHAZT010000024.1 GCA_018383975.1 Eubacteriales bacterium
CATACGTCCCGCACTGTAACGGTTGCGCTCCGTCGGCTGCTACTTGCTTTCGCTTTCGCGCCGCCCTCATAAGTCCATTCACATTGCGTTTATCTGCCGCGGTTTCACCATCCGCGACTCTCTGAAAGACAACCTGCAAAGCTACTACTCTTACTCGTCGGTTTTCTATGATGTGCAAATTATATCGCGCATTCTGCAATTTGTCAATAGTTTTTTCAAATTTTCTCCGGAAAAAGTTTTCCGCCCGAAATTTTCCGCCGATGTTTACAATCGTCTTCCTATGTGATATAATGTACGCACAAAAATGTTTTTTACGGGAGAGTATTTATGAGAAGAACGGCATATCCCCGTCCGGAGCTTGAAAGAAAAAACTGGGAAAATCTCTGCGGCGAATGGGAATTTGATTTCGATTTCGGAAAGTCGGGAAAAGAGCGCAACATTCTTGAAAAGGAATGGTTTGATTACAAAATAGAAGTTCCCTTCTGTCCGGAGAGCAGGCTTTCCGGAATCGGGCATAAGGACTTCATCCCCGCCTGCTGGTACAGAAGAAAATTTGAATCGAAAAAGCTCGGCGGTGACAGACTCCGTCTCAATTTTGAAGCCGTATGCCACAAAACAGAGGTTTTTATCAACGGCAAATCCGTCGGCACGCACACGGGTAGCTATACGCCCTTCTCATTTGATATAACGGAATACGTCGCAGAGGGAGAAAACACTCTCGCCGTTTACTGCGAGAGCGACGTGCGCTCCGGCACCCAGCCGACAGGAAAGCAAAGCGATAAATTTGCGTCATACGGTTGCTATTACACGCGCTCGACCGGTATCTGGCAGCCCGTCTGGCTCGAAAGAGTCCCCGCCGCACACCTCGTTGATATAAAACTCGACCCCGATATTGACAACAGTATGCTTTTCGTCCGCGCAAAAATCGCAGGCGACGGAGAAAAAAAGATAACCCTTGAAGCATCGCTCGCCGGAAAGAAAGTCGGCAAGGCGAAAGCCGTCACAACCGGCGATTATGTCCGCATCGCCATGCCGATAGACAAGCTCGCTCTCTGGAGCATAGAAACCCCCACCCTCTACGACCTTGACATCACCGTTTCCGGCAAGGGCGGCGAGGATAAAGTCCGTTCGTATTTCGGAATGAGAAAGGTTGAACTTGACAAAACCCGCCTGCTGATAAACGGAAAGCCCGTATTCATGCGGCTCGTGCTTGACCAAGGATATTATCCCGAAAGCGTCTATACCGCTCCGACGGACGACGCATTTATAAAGGATATAAAACTGGCGCAGTCCATGGGTTTCAACGGCGCAAGACTTCATCAGCGGGTTTTTGAGCGTCGCTATCTGTACGAAGCAGACAGAAACGGATTTATCGTCTGGGGCGAATATGCAAGCTGGGGATTTGACCATACGCGCGATGACGCCCTGCATTATTTCCTCCCCGAATGGATTGAGGCGATGGACAGAGATCATAATCACCCTGCGCTCATCGGCTGGTGTCCGCTGAACGAAACGTGGGACATAAAAGGTCGGCAGCAGAACGACGGCTTTGTCGCAGATGTGTATTATGCCACAAAGCGTCACGACCCCTCCCGACCCTGCATAGACACAAGCGGAAATTATCACGTCGTGACTGACATATACGACATTCACGACTACAACCAGCATATCGACGCTTATCACCGTCGCTATGACAGCTTCGAGACGGAGGAGGGCGTGTTTGAGAATATGGCAAAGCGCCAGAGCTACGGCGGTCAGCCTTATTTCCTCTCCGAATACGGCGGCATACGCTGGACGGACGATGAGTGCGGCTGGGGCTACGGAGACGCACCGGCGACCGTTGACGAATACGTCGGAAGATACTGCTCGATGATAGAAATTCTCCGCGCGAACCCGAGAATATGCGGCGTATGCTATACGCAGCTGTATGACGTCGAACAGGAGTGCAACGGCATTTTCCGTTTTGACAGAAGTGCCAAATTCGATAAAGAAAGTCTTGAAAAGATGAAAAAATCCATGGCGGATAAAGCCGCTTGCGAAAAATAATTTGTTGCGGACGGGGGATTTTAGCAAAATTTTTCCGTCCGCGCCTCTGTTTTTAACGATTTTTGCTCGTTTTTGTGCACTTTTTCACAAAAAACGCCTTTTCGGAAGATAAATTTATATAGAATTACAGTTGACAAATCGCACGCTATGGTTTATCATAGTTTCATCATTTATCTGAAAGGCGTAACACGAAATGTTCAATTCGGCTTGTATGAGCAATATGAATAATTTTTCAGCGGTTCAGTCGGCTGATTTTTCGTCGCGCCGCAACAACTCTTCTTTCGCAATTATTATTATGGACACAGTCATATCTGTGTCCATTTCTTTTGCCCTCGCTCTAATTTCGATAATTAACATTTGGGGCATTATAATTATTGATAAAATCAGGCGGTTTACCGGAAGGTTTGTTTTTTAGTATCTTTGTATATTCAAAAACGGCTTTGCGGCAACCGCAGGGCCGTTTTTTTATATAAAATTCAACGCCGTAAAATTCGGCAGAAACAAAAAGGAGAAAATCAATATGAAAAAATTCGTTAGCTTCGCTCTTGCGCTCATGATGCTCGCCACAGCGGCATTTGCATTTGCTTCGTGCGGCGCAAAAAAGACAAATTACGCAGCAAACAACACGGAATTTTATATCGGCGCGTCCGGCCCTCTCACGGGCGGCGCAGGCGTTTACGGTCAGGCTGTCAAAAACAGCGCGCAGATGGCTGTTGACGAAATCAACGCCGCAGGCGGTCTTAACGGCGTCAAATTCAAATTCGTTATGATGGACGACGTTCACGACGCGTCAAACGTAGCCACAAACTACACGACAATGTATGAGGCGGGTATGCAGGTTTCGCTCGGCTGTGTTACGACAAAGCCCTGTCTTGAATTCAAAACGCTTTCTCATGAGGACAATGTGTTCTTTATGACCCCCTCTGCAACCGCAGACGCCGTTGTCGGATATGACAACGCATACCAGATGTGCTTTGCGGACGAAAAGCAGGGCGTTACCGCCGCTCAGTTCGTAAGCGAGAATTACAAGGGTCAGACAATCGGTATGCTTTATAAGTCGGACGACGAATATTCAACCGGTATCCGCAAGCAGTTCCTGGCAAGCCTTGATAAATCGATCACGGTTGTGGAAGCCAGCTTTTCCGGCGATACCGTCGCTTCCTTTGCTTCTCAGATAGCGACTCTCAAGGACTGCAAATTCATCTTTATGCCCATCTATTACACGCCCGCTTCCCAGTTTATGACGGAGGCAAAGAACGATATTGCAAAGGACGCCGTATATTACGGTTGCGACGGTCTCGACGGTATCGATACAGCCGTTCAGGGCTTTGATATAAGCACAATCCCGCAGGAAGTTTCCTTCCTTTCTCACTTCAACTCAAAGTCCACAGAGGGCGCGTCCGGTGAGTTTATCAGAAAATATACGGAAAAATACGGTGCGGACTCTCTCAGCCAGTTCGGTGCTTCCGCTTATGACTGCGTATACGCTATCTACGGCGCAATGAAGGAAGCCGGAGATAAAATCTCCGTGACGTCCTCCGCGTCCGACATATGTGACGCACTCAAAGAGGTATTCGGAAGCGGATATACATATTCGGGCGTTACGGGAACTGATATAAAATGGACGTCCGACGGATTTGTAAGCAAAGCGGCTCTCAAATACATCGTAAAGGAGTCCGACGCGAAATAATTGCGGACAAAACAAAATAAAGGCGCATCTGCCGACGGGCTTTTCCCCCGTCGGCACAACGCCGTAAAACTCTTTTAAGGAATTATTATGGAATTTATAAATACTCTTGTAAACGGGCTGAACATCGGAGTTATATATGCCATGATAGCCCTCGGCTATACAATGGTATACGGCATTGCGAAAATGCTCAACTTCGCCCACGGCGACATCATAATGGTCGGCGGATACACGATATACGTTTTCTGCGCGATGAAAGCCGCCTCCTCCCCCGCATTCTTCTTTGTTGCAATAGCCATGGCTGTCATAGTATGCACTTTGCTCGGCGTTATCGTCGAAAAGGTTGCGTATAAGCCTCTGCGCGGCGCTTCCCCCCTTGCGGTACTCATAACCGCCATAGGCGTAAGCTATCTTCTCCAGAGCCTTTCTCAGATAATATTCAAATCCGCAACGAAGTTTGTCTCCGTTCCCGAACTCGGAAAAGTGAGCATAGGTGCGGTCAGTATAAAGGTTTCGACGATTATCACACTCGTTGTGTCGATAGCCGTAATGATATCGCTTTCGCTTTTCGTCAAATACAGCAAGACAGGAAGGGCTATGATTGCCGTTTCGGAGGACAGAGGAGCGGCGCAGCTTATGGGCATAAACGTCAACAGTATAATAACCATAACGTTTGCAATCGGCTCTGCGCTTGCCGCCCTTGCCGGACTTTTCTATCTGCTCCAGTCGCCTTATATCTATAATACATTCGGCGCGATGCCCGGTATCAAGGCGTTTACGGCGGCGGTCATAGGAGGAATCGGCTCGATTCCCGGCGCAATGCTGGGCAGTATTGTTCTCGGTATGATAGAAAGCATTTGTGACTCAATCGCCCCGATAGCCCCGTATAAGGACGCAATAGAATTCTCCATTCTTATAATAATTCTTCTTGTAAGACCGACGGGAATTCTCGGCAAGAAAAGAAGGGAGAAGGTATAATGAGCAGCTTCTCGGAAAAAATGAAAAAATTCAAGTGGAAACATTATATAAACTATATCGTGATAGGTGTTCTGACGGTGGTTTTCGCAATCATATCCGCCGCCGGAGGGCTTAAATCCTCTTCTACCATATTACTTGAAAAAATAGCGATAAGCATCGTTCTTGCCGTTTCACTGAGTCTTGTCGTCGGCTTTCTCGGCGAGCTGAGCCTCGGTCACGCGGGATTTATGTGCATCGGCGCATACCTCGGCGGCAAGGTCGCTTCCCTGCTCGTCCCCGTATTCGGAAACGGAACCGTTACAATGCTCATTGCCCTTTTCGTCGGCGGAGGTTGCGCGGCACTGCTCGGTTTTCTCGTCGGGCTTCCGGCTTTAAGACTTAAAGGAGACTATCTTGCAATTGTTACTTTAGCCTTCGGCGAAATTGTAAAGGTGATATTTCAGCAGTCAAAGCTTTTCGGCGGCAATCTCGGACTTTCAACGCCGAACCGTCCGAACCGGAATACGTTCTTCATAGTTGCGTTCGCGCTTGTGCTTTTCACGCTTCTCATAATCCAGAATCTTATGAGAAGCAAGCACGGCAGAGCGATAACCGCCATCCGCGATAACGAAATCGCCGCAAGGGCAACGGGAATAAACGTCACGAAATACAAGCTCGTCGCATTTATGATATCCGCCTTTTTTGCCGGTATAGCGGGCGTTATGTTCAGTTATACGAATTCCTCCGTTCAGGCGGTGAAATTCGGATATAATTATTCAATCGAAATTCTCGTTATGGTTGTCCTCGGCGGAATGGGTTCGATAAACGGCGCCATCCTTTCGGCAACGCTTATAACGATACTCAACGAAAAGCTCCGCACGGTACTGACAGGCGACCTTGCAGTTCTGAAAGACCTGCTCTATGCGCTCATACTCATCGTAATCGTCATATACAACAACGCCCCCGCGCTCAAGGGCTTCAGAGAAAAATATAATTTCCGCAATCTTGTGGCAAAAATATGGCACCCCAAAAACGACCCGTCTATCGTAAAGGACGACGCCGCCAGCTGGGATAAGGTGCCGACAAAAATCAAAATGGACGAAATTCTTTCCGTTGACCTCAAGGTCGGAAACGAATTCACGCCCGACAAACCGTCGAAAGGAGATAAATAATGTCCGAATACATTCTTGAAACAAAAAATCTCGGCATTTCCTTCGGCGGTCTCAAAGCGTCGCAGAACGTCAACCTCAAAATAAAGGAAAAGCAGATATACGGACTTATAGGTCCGAACGGGGCGGGAAAAACGACGGTTTTCAATATGCTCACAGGCGTTTATCTGCCGACGGAAGGCGACTTCTTCCTCTGCGGAGAGTCGCTGAAGGGGCTTCATCAGGAAGCGATAAATCGCAAAGGTATCGCAAGAACGTTTCAGAATATCCGTCTTTTCAATAATATGACGGTTGTCCGCAACGTTATGGTCGGACTTTCAAATCAGCCCGAATACAACTGCTCCCTCTTTGACAGCTTCTTCCGTCTCCCGCGCCATTTCCGCGTCGAAAAGGCAATGCGCGAGCGCGCAAAAGAAATTCTTGATATTTTCGGTCTGCTCGACGAACGCAACAACCTCGCCTGCAATCTTCCTTACGGCAAGCAGAGAAAACTGGAAATCGCCCGTGCGCTTGCGACAAAGCCCCGCCTTCTGCTTCTCGACGAGCCTGCCGCCGGAATGAATCAGAGCGAAACGGCGGAACTTATGGACACGATCCGCCTTATACGGGATAAATTCGATATGACAATTCTGCTCATTGAGCACGATATGAAATTCGTTTCCGGACTTTGTGACGAGATAACGGTTCTCAATTTCGGAACAATGCTCGCGACCGGCACGGCAGAAGAAGTTCTGCGCAATCCCGAAGTCGTCCGCGCATATCTCGGAAACTGAGGAGGAACAAAAATGACACTTCTTAAAGTTGAAAATCTTGAAGTTTATTACGGCGTCATAAGAGCGCTCAAGGGCATCTCGTTTGAAGTCGGAGAGGGCGAAATCGTCACGCTGCTCGGCGCAAACGGCGCAGGAAAAACAACCACGATGCAAAGCATTATGGGTCTTATCCACGCCAGAAGCGGCAGCGTCACATATGACGGCAAAAACATAACCGGTTTGCCCTCGCACAAAATAGTCAGAATGGGAATGACGCAGGTTCCCGAGGGCAGAAGGGTTTTTTCGGAGCTGACGGTATATGAAAATCTGCTTATGGGAGCATATATCGAAAAGGACAAGGCAAAAATCAGGCACGACATTGAAGAAATCTATTCGGTTTTTCCCCGTCTCGACGAAAGGAAAAATCAAGTTGCCGGCACGCTTTCCGGCGGCGAGCAACAAATGCTTGCAATGGGTCGCGCAATGATGAGCCATCCAAAGCTGCTTATGCTTGACGAGCCTTCCATGGGGCTTTCGCCGCTTCTTGTCGATCAGGTATTTGATATAATAAAGCATTTTCACAGCACCGGCACGACGATACTCCTCGTAGAACAGAACGCAAGCAAGTCGCTTGCCATATCGGACAGGGCGTATGTGCTCGAAAACGGCGCAATCGCCTATTCCGGAACCGGAAAGGAGCTTTCCGAAAGCGACGATATCAAAAAAGCCTATCTCGGCGGCTGAAAAGAAAAACGCACCTTCACAGGTGCGTTTTTTATGTATTTTTATCCGAGCGCAACGTCAAGGGTCATCATAAGTGTAAACCCGACGGCAAAAAACAGCGTTCCGATATTTGAATGTTCCCCGCTTGACATTTCGGGAATGAGCTCCTCAACAACGACATATATCATCGCGCCTGCCGCAAAACTGAGCAGATACGGTAATATGGGAACAACGACGTTTGCCGCAAGGACGGTTATTATCGCGCCTATCGGCTCAACCACTCCCGAAAGTACCCCGCCGACAAATGCCTTTGACTTTTTCATTCCTTCGGCTTTGAGCGGCATTGAAATCACCGCGCCCTCGGGAAAATTCTGAATCGCCATACCGATGGAAAGCGCAAGTGCGCCTGCTGCCGTTATGTCTGCTTTACCGGTTATAAACGCGGCAAGAACAACACCTATCGTCATTCCCTCCGGAATGTTATGCAGCGCGACCGCCAGAAGCATCATAACGGTTTTTTTCAGACGGCTCTGAACGCCTTCCGAATTGTTGCTGTTCAGATGTATGTGCGGAATAAGTCGGTCAAGCCCGAGAAGGAACAAAATACCGACCCAGAAGCCGACCGCCGCAGGAACGAAAGACCACTTCCCCATATGAGTCGACTGTTCCATAGACGGAACGAGCAGACTCCATATAGACGCCGCAACCATTACCCCTGCCGCCATGCCGGTCAATGCCTTTTGCAGCTTTTCGTTCAGCTTATTTTTCATAAAGAATACGCACGCCGACCCAAGCACCGTGCCCGAAAACGGAATGAGTATCCCGTAAAATACTGTCATATTCATATGCTTCTCCTCAAAAACCGACTTATCTGACCCAGATTACTCTTCCGTCTTTTCTTTCGGCAGCTTTCGGCAGATCGCAGTCGGCATAGCCGACGGCGCAATGACCTATGCCCTCCCATTCGCCGCTGACGCCGAGGTCGGAGAGGAACTGCTTCCATTCGGGAAGCTCAAATTCTTCTTTTGCGCGATGTATCCATATACTGCCCAGACCGAGAGAGTGTGCGGCGAGCATCATATTTCCCATAACAAGACTGCCGTCATAAATATAAGTATTGCAGGCTTTGTCCGCAAGAACAATAAGTATCACCGGCGCACCGTAGAACGGGTCAAAGCCCTCGTCCCAACCGCCGATTTTGCGGTTTGCCTCCGATATTCTGTCGCGCAGGACTTTGTTTGTAACTGCGATCGTCAAGGTCGCCTGTCTGCCTCTGCCGCTGGCGGCGTAAAGTCCCGCCTCGACAATCTGCGCTATATCCTCTTCCTTCGGAAGTTCAGATTTGAAGCGTCTGATACTTCTCCGCTCTTCCATTGCTTTTATTATTTCGTTCATAAGTCCTCAATTTTTATATTTTTGTTTTTTACGACCGAATTATATCATTTCCGAGCGGCTTTTGCAATAGTCGGACGAATATTTTTTTATTCAGATATGCACGTGCGATAAATGTTCAAAATTTATTATATAATATCAAAAATGCATTGACAAACAGCGTGATAAATGATATAATGTGTTCAAGTTTTCGCGTCACAGGCGCAAAGTTGAACATTTATCAAAGCTTAAAGGAGTTTATTATGAAAAAAATTTTATCACTTATCCTTGTCGTTGCGGCGATATTCTCCGCGCTCTCCGTGCTTGCGTCATGCTCGCAGAAGAAAAAAACAATCACGATATACGCCACAAGCGAGGACTTCCGCATTGAAAATGCGCAGAAAATGCTTGATGCAAAATTCCCCGAATATAAAATAGTCATTCAATATAAATCAACCGGCGAGCTTGCCGCAAAGCTGGCAGGCGAAGGCACAAAAACGGACTGCGATATCGTTATGGAGCTTGAAAATACCTTTATGAAGGCTCTCGGAGATACCGTTGCCAAGCTCGACGGACTCCCGGGCGTCGACTTTGATAAATACCTTCCGGAGCTTGTTCCGGAGTCTCACCGTTATGTGCCGTTCGTGCGCACAAGCGGAGCGGTTGTCGTTAACAAAAAGATACTGAAGGAAAAAGGACTTGCCGTTCCGACATCATATGATGACCTTCTCAAGCCCGAATACAAAGGGCTCATCTCTATGCCGAACCCCAAATCTTCCGGCACGGGATATTCGTTCTATCTCAATATGGTAAACACCCGCGGACAGGAAAAGGCTATCGAATATTTTGACGGACTTGCAAAGAACCTCTCCGGCGCAGGATATACGTCCTCCGGCTCCGGTCCCGTAAAGGCTCTCAAGCTCGGCGAAGCGGCAATCGGCTTCTGCCTTACGTGGCAGGGTGTCGACGAGATAACTGCGGGTGCCGATTATGAAGTGGTTTGGTTTGACGAGGGCGCGCCCTATAACACCTATTCAAGCGCGATAATTTCCGGCAAGGAAAATGATGAAGATGTCCGCAAGGTGTTTTCGTATATTCTCACAGACGTCACCCCGAAGGACAAAGAGCTTTACGCTCCCGAACAGATATATAAAGATAAAACCTACACAAAGAAGAACTTCCCCGAAAATATCAAATATGCCGATATGACAGGGCTTGACGACGTAAAACTTAAGGAAAAATTACTTGACGCATGGAAATATTAAAGATAAACGGGCTTACAAAGCATTATAAAAGCAAGCTCGCGCTGGATAACGTCAGCTTTTCCGTTGAGGACGGAGAATTTCTTTCGATTCTCGGTCCCTCCGGTTGCGGAAAGACAACACTTCTCCGCATACTGATAGGGCTTCTCGCCCCCGATTCGGGAAGTATTCTTCTCGGCGGCATGGATATAACAGACGCCCCGCCCGACGCGCGCGGCATGGGCATAGTTTTTCAGAATTATGCCCTTTTTGAAAATATGACCGCACTCAAAAATGTCTCATATGCCATGAAATTCAAGCCGGCGATGAAGTTTGAAGCAGACCGGAAAGCAATGGAGCTTCTTTCTCTTCTCGGTCTTTCGGAACATATGGATAAATACCCCTCCGAAATGTCCGGCGGACAGCAGCAGCGCGTCGCTATCGCGAGAACGCTCGCCCTCAACCCGAATATTATACTTTTCGATGAGCCTATGAGCGCGCTTGACGTCGCAACAAGGCTTTCTCTCCGCGTCCAGTTGAAGGAAATTCAGAAGTCCTTCGGCACAACGATGATTTATATCACGCACGACCAGGAGGAAGCCTTTGCCCTTTCGGACAGGATTATGGTTATGGGCGAGGCAAGAATTCATCAGCTCGCAACGCCCGCGGATATTCTCGATAATCCCGCCGACGACTACGTAAAGGACTTTGTAATAAGTAATCTTAAAGCGAAAATCGATTCGCTTTCCCGCTATATGCGATAAATCGGAGGGCTGATGATGAAGTCAAAAAGATATCGCAATCGCATGTTCGGCATTGTGACGACGCTTGTGCTGGGTTCGTTTTTCCTTGTTTCCGTCATTCTTCCGCTAATCTCGGTGATGACAAATCTGAAAAACGCAGACCTCCGCGCAATATTTTCGCATCCGCAGACGATGCCGGCAATATTGAATTCCCTGAAAGTGACGCCCGTTGCAACGGTATTTTCGATAACGCTTGCGTTTGCGGCTGCATGGTGCGTAAACAGAATGGGAATTCGCAAAAGGTCGATTTTTGATATTCTCCTCGTTGTTCCCATGCTCGTTCCGTCCATTTCTCACGGAACGGGACTTATAATTCTTTTCGGCGACAACGGCATTATCAAAAATCAGCTCGGGCTGAACGGCAGTATATACGGCTTCTGGGGCATAGTTTTCGGGTCGATGATGTATTCGTTCCCGATAGCTTATCTTATGATATCGGATATTCTCCGCTATGAAGACAGCACCCCGTATGAAGCGGCGCAGACGCTCGGAATACCAAGGAAAAACCGCTTTTTTGCCATAACCCTTCCGTATCTCAAAAAGCCGATGATAAGCGTAATTTTCGCCGTTTTCACAACCATTGTGACGGATTACGGCGTGCCGCTTATGGTTGGAGGAATGTATAAAACTCTCCCCGCGCTTATGTATGAGGAAGCAATTCACAGAATGAATTATGCCAAGGGCAGCGTTTTCGGACTGATGCTTCTTCTGCCCGCTGTCATTGCATTTCTTTTCGACCTGCTTTCCGGCAAGGACAGGGTCGGAAATACGACGGTAAAGCCGTTCGGCACGGATGAGTCGAAAGCGAAAAGGATAGTTGCCTGCGTCATTCTTTGCATCATAGTCGCCGCTGTGCTTCTTCCGATACTTTCCTTTATTCCCGTTGCGCTTTCAAAAAATTACCCGCTCGATAAATCGTTTTCACTGAGCCAGTTTTCCTATGTTATGGGCAGTAAAAACGGTCTTGAATACCTCTCTCATTCGCTTTTCGTTTCCGTTGCCGTTGCGCTTGTCGGTACACTTTTCGCCATGCTCTGCGCCTATATGACGGCAAGAAACGCGTCTCCTTCGTTAAGAATACTGCATCTCCTCTCGATAACGTCACTGGCAATTCCGGGAATAGTTCTCGGTCTTGCATATGTACTGTTTTTCAAGGCGTCGTTTATTTACGGCACGTTTGCCATCATTATTCTTGTAAACATCGTCCACTTTTTCGCATCGCCCTATCTTATGATTTATAACAGCCTGCGAAAGCTCCCTCCGGAGCTGGAAGCCGTCGGCGCGACGCTCGGAATAGGCAAGGTGCGCCTTTTGCGTGACGTAATCATTCCGCAGACAGCAGGAACCCTTTGCGAAATGTTTGCGTATTTCTTCATAAATTCAATGATGACGATTTCCGCAATCTCGTTTTTGACAAACTACAAAACCGAAATGTTTTCGCTTATGCTTCCGCAATTTGACGCATCGCAGACATCGCTCGCTCCTCCGGCAATAGTTGCGATTATCATTCTCTTTGCAAATCTTATTATGAAAGGTATTATCGGTCTGTTGAAAAGCAAGCTGCGCAGACCGGAGTCAAGGTAAAATTCAATGCTTACAAAAAAACAGTTTGACCTGCTTTCCGAGCTTGAGCATTCGCCCGCGTCAACCCAGCGCATGCTGGCAAAAAAGGCGGGAATGTCTCTCGGAGCGGTCAACAAGACGTCAAACGAGCTTGCTTCGCTCGGATATTGCGAAAACGGAAGAATAACGGAAGCGGGACTTTCCGCGCTTGAACCGTACCGCGTAAAACGCGCCGTAATAATGGCGGCGGGCTTCGGCTCGCGACTTGTCCCCGTCACGCTGAATACGCCCAAGCCTCTCGTCCGCGTGAACGGCAAACGAATTATCGACAGCCTTCTTGACGCAATCGTCGGCGTCGGAATAACCGAAATATATCTTGTCCGCGGTTATCTTTCGGAGCAGTTCGACCAACTTCTTGCAAAATATCCGACAATAAAGCTCATCGAAAATCCCTTTTATAATGAAGCGAACAATATTTCGTCGGTAATGTGCGCACGCAGTCATCTGCAAAACGCATATGTATGTGAAGCAGACCTGCTTCTTTACAATCCCGACCTGATAAAAAAATATCAGTATTCAACAAACTATCTCGGCGTTCCCGTCGAAAAAACGGACGACTGGTGTTTCACCTGCAAAAACGGATATATATCCAAAATGTCAATCGGGGGCGTGAATTGCTTCCATATGTTCGGCATCTCATATTGGAACGACGCAGACGGCGCACGCCTCGCAAAGCATATCGAACAGGTATATGACTCCCCCGGCGGCAAAGAACGCTATTGGGATCAGGTCGCATTCGACTACTTCCCCGATAAATACCAGATCACTGTGCGCGAATGTACATTTGATGACATCGCCGAAATCGACACGTACAAGGAGCTGTGCAAAATCGACCCCGCATATTGCGTAAAGGGATAACGGTTTTCTCACAGGACAAAAATAAAAGCACTTCGAACGAAGTGCTTTTTATTTTTGAAATTTTATCTTATTTCAAGAGTTCCCGTCGATATAAGTCTGCCGGTTTCGCCGCTGAAAAGCATTATGTCGTCGCCGGTGATGTCAAAATGGACGGTCTGACCTATGCCGTACGTTATTCCGCCGAAGATAACGCCCGTGAGCAGAAGGTTTCCGACCCTGATTCTGACGGTCGTTTCCATACCGGTCGGCATCGCGCTGTATATTTCGCCTTCCAGACTGCCGCCATCGGATATCTTTATGGCTTCAGGACGGACGCCGATGATGAAATCTCTCTCCGTTGCGGGAGCATCCTCCTCGGACTCGGGTTCCTCCACCCTCGCGATACGGCATTTGAATCTGACGTCCTTATTACCTTTTTCGACGTATTTCTTGTCAAGCGCACGCTCTGCGCGGATATTTTCTTTTGCTTCCTCCAAGGCAATATCGGCTGCGCGCCATTCCGCAAGGTCAAGCCCCTCCGATTCAAATCTCGCGGAAACGGATTTATCAAGAATCGAAAGGTCAACTCCCGCTCCGTTCTGTTCGCCTTCCGCTTCTATGAAGTTTATCTGCGGATTGCCGACAAAGTCCGCAACGAACGTGTTTGCGGGCTTGCCGTAAACCGTAAGCGGGGCGGCATATTGCTGAAGAACGCCGTTGTCGATAAGACATATCTTTGTTGCAAGAGTCATGGCCTCCATCTGGTCGTGCGTAACGTAAACAAACGTACAACCTGTTGCAAGATGAAGTCTCTGAAGCTCCGAGCGCATTTCAAGACGCAGCTTCGCATCAAGGTTTGAAAGCGGCTCATCCATAAATATAACCTTCGGCTCCGGAGCAAGAGTACGCGCAATCGCAACTCTCTGCTGCTGACCGCCGGAAAGCTCCGCAGGGTAACGGTCAAGGAACATTTCAACCTTTACAATACGGGCAACGCGATATACAATCTCTTTGATTTCTTCCTTGGAATAACATTTTTTATTCTCAAGTCCGAACGAAATGTTCTGATATACCGTCATATTCGGCCAGAGGGCGTAATTCTGGAAAAGAAAGCCCACTTTTCTTTTGTTTGCGGGGACGTTTATTCCCTCTTCGCTATCGAAAACAACCTTGTCTCCGATAGTAATTCTGCCGCTTGTCGGCGTTTCGAGACCCGCTATCATACGGAGAGTCGTTGTCTTTCCGCATCCGGAGGGTCCGAGCAACGTAACGAAAGCGTTATCCTCTATTTTAAGGTCAAGATGTTCAACGGCATAAAAATTGCCCCATCTTTTTGTAACATCTGTAAGAATGATTTCCGGCATAATTAACCTCCAATACCTTTGTCAAGACTTGCGCCTGTCAATTTATTTATGACGGCGTTACATATCAGCACGGTGACTATGAGAATAAGGTTCATACCGCTTGAGAAGGCGGCAAGTCCCATTTCGTCAAAGTAGTCCATAGTTGTTGAAAGTATCGTTCCGATACCGCTGAGCATCATGAACAGAGACAGCTCTCTGATACATGTTGTGAACGGGAGAAGATATCCCGAAAGAATTGACGTTTTCTGTATCGGAATAATAATGCGGAACATTCTCTTTATCCATGGTATATCCTGAATAATCGCCGACTCTTCAATCTCTCCGCTGATCTGAAGCATTGAGTTCAGCGACGATCGGCTCGCAAAAGGAATGTATTTCACCGTTCCGACGATTATAAGCAGCGCATATGTGTTATACAGGCTGAAATATTCGTTGCACAGCAGCTTATAGAACGCTATGCCGACCGCAATCGACGGCAGGAGATACGGGATAAACG
>JAHAZT010000078.1 GCA_018383975.1 Eubacteriales bacterium
ATGAGATCATTTTGGATACAACATCGGATTACAAAAAAATCCTCGTCGCCAATGACGATCTGTACTGTCTCGGCATAACAGATAAAGGCTATGCAACTGTAGATAAATATGATAAAAATTTTAACTTGAAATCAAAGACAACGTTCCCGGGTATTCTGTCAATAGTAGAAGCTATGTTCAATGAAAGCAACGGAGAATTGGTTATTGTCGGTGGTTCAAAAAATAATGCATCATCATTAATTTTGATAGACACTTTGAATGATGGTAAAGTTTATATGGGTTATTCATCTGAATTGAGCAACGCAAGTCTTTGCGACGTTGCAATAATCGATAATACACATTTTGCAGTTGCAGGAAACGGTACAATCAATGGACAAAACGTAGGTTTTGTTGAGATGTTTGTTTTTGATACCGCTGCAAATCTGTTGACGTCGGTCAATGTCATCAAATTTGAAAACATTGGTTTTGGTGAAACAAAACTGACCGGCATTGAATTTGCACACGGGGTGCTGTGCGTTACGGGATTTGAGCAGGAAATTCAAGAAGAAAGTTATTTTATCTGTAGCAAAAAAGCTTCACTTTGCGATGACAACACAAGCTGCTCAGGAATATGTCAAAAAACCGTTTCAGAGGACTATATTTGCGGTACAGTAGTAACATTAAGCCCTGATATGAAATTTATTTCTGCGCTGAAATATTTCAACTCTCAGTATGGCACAGGGAAGCATCAGTATTTTAACAAATCTCTTATGTTACCAAATGGTAATCTTATTTGCGTCGGAAAATCCAATTATCGTCTTCTCGGAGCTGACTATAATGGATATATCCAGTTTAATGTAGGAACTGTCGACAACTGACCGCAGTGCACTCAATTCAAATAAACCGAAAAGGCTTGCAAACGCCTCATCCATCAACCTGCGGCGGAGTCGAAACCGAACAATCAGAACCGTACAAAAAACAAAACAGAGGCGGGTGCCTCTGTTTTATTTTTTTCGCCATTGCGATTTTTCAATTTAATTGCGTTGCGGTTGTTCTTGCAAAAATCAGCTTATCTCTGAACTCTGCCGCTGCCGCCGCCCTTTACGAGAGCGTTCACTTCATCGACCGTCACGCGGTTGAAATCGCCTTCGATTGTGTGTTTCAGGCACGAAGCCGCGGTTGCAAATTCTATGGCGTCCGCGGGGGACTTGCCGTTTACAAGGCTGTATATAAGTCCTGCGCCGAATGAATCGCCGCCGCCGACACGGTCGACGATATGCACGGCATACTTCTTTGAGAAATAACATTCGCCGCCCGAATAGAGCATAGCCGCCCAGTTATTGTCGTTTGCCGTAATGCTTTCGCGGAGCGTGATTGCAACGGAGGAACAGCCGAAACGCTCGCAGAGCTGTTTTGCAACATCCTTATAGCCTTCTCTGTCCAGCTTGCCGGTTTCAACGTCGGTCGAAGCCGCTTTGATACCGAAAACCTTGTCCGCGTCTTCCTCGTTTGCTATGCAGAGGTCGACATACGTCATAAGCTCGCCCATAACTCTGCCCGCCTTTTCGCTTGTCCAGAGGTTTTTGCGGAAGTTGAGGTCACAACTGGTTTTTACGCCGAGCTTCTTCGCCGTTTTGAGCGCATCAAGACAGATTTCTGCGGTGCCGTCCGAGAGGGCGGGAGTTATGCCCGTGAAATGGAACCAGTCTGCGCCCGAAAGAATTTTTTCCCAATCGAAATCGTCTCTGCCGGCAGCCGATATGGAGCTGTATTTTCTGTCATAAACGACCTTTGACGGTCTCTGTGACGCACCCTTTTCGGCATAATAAATGCCGAGTCTCTCGCCGCCGCGGGCAATATCCGAAACGTCAACGCCTTCCGCGCGGAGCGCGCGGATGCAACTGTCGCCGATCGGGTTTGCGGGAATTTTTGTGACGAAACAAGCGTCCTCGCCGAAGCGTGCAAGCGAAACGGCAACGTTTGCCTCGGCTCCGCCGAACGTCGCGCAGAATTTATCCGCCTGTTCAAAGCGGAGGTATCCCTCCGGAGCGAGACGGAGCATTATTTCGCCGAAAGTGACTATTTTTTTCATTTATTTATCCTCCTTGTTATCGTCGGGCGGGAGAAGGCGCAGGACATCGCAGTCAAACAGAACATGCGCGCCGATGCTTCCCTCCTCGCACGAAATTTCTCTTTTACAGCCGCACTTTTTGCAGGCTATTTCAACCCTGTCCGGATGAGGGGTGACAACAAAGTCTCCTCCGTCGGGACAGTCACATTTGATTGCGCCGTCCTCCGCAAGCTCGCCGAGCGAGAAGAGGATCAGGTCCTGAAGGTGCGCGTCGCCCCATTCTTCGGACTCCGGCGTTTTCAGCGCGTCCGCGCCCTGCTCGCCGAAAAGCTCCGCAAGCTCGTCGTCCGACTTTTCAATCGCCTCGTCGACAAGAGCCTTGTCGCCCGTGAAAAGGATATCCATTCCCGCATAGGGACAAGGGAAAGTGAAAAGTTCTCTTGACATCAGCGTCTTTCTTGAAATGACGAATGTATGCTGCGTGTCGCAGAAAACGCACGGTATCGTGAAGCGGTATTTTCCGTCCGACGTTTTGTTTATCGTAAGCTCGCTGCCGCCGCAGTCGCACTTTAATTTCAGCATGTCGCCCGACAGCGCAAGCGCGCCGACAACCGTCCGCACGGTGCCTCCGCATTCGTCGCAACGATAGGCTATATCTATGTTTTTCGGTTCAAGTATCATTTGATTTCCTCCCCGTTTTTATAGCGTTCGTAATAAAAAAGATATTGCTGCGCAACTCCCGCATAATCGCCGAGGTCGCCAAGGTCTATCCCGTTTTTATAGTATTTGTCCAGCACGCGCTTTATCCATACGTCAATCGGGAATGACGAAAGCCTGTGAAAGCCGAAAAGCAAAGTGCAGTTTGCAACCTTGGGTCCTACGCCGCATATCTTCATAAGCTCCGCGCGGGCGTTTTCGTCGTCCAGAGAGGAGATGCTTTCAAGGTTGATTTCGCCGGATGCGACCTTTTTCGCCGCGTCGCTTATGTATTTTGCACGAAACCCCGTGCCGCAGGAGAAAATGTCGATCTCGCTTGCGCACGCAAGCGCCTCCGCCGAAGGAAAGCTGTAATATATCTTCCCGCCGGACTCAAACGGCTCGCCGAATTTTTCGCACATTCTTGCAATGATTTTCTTTATCCTGCCGATATTGTTGTTCTGCGAGACGATGAAGGAGCAAAGCGCCTCCCAACTGTCCTGACGGAGAATTCTTATCCCTTCTCCGACGCGCATTGCGTCAAAAATGACGTCTCCGTATCTGCCGAAATGCTCACCGATGTTCTTTTTTACGGCGTCGTAATCCTCGTCGATGCAGAGAAACCGGCGCCAGAAGTCTCTGTCGCCTCCGCCGTCGACGGTGACCGTATCGCCGTTGACGGAGATTTTTGCGTGCTCGCGCCCGACGGTCCCCTCCGCCGACCCGTCCGCAAGGACGTCAAACCGGAAGCACTGGCCGCAGTCAAAAGTGAGGGCGGGAGAGAAATTCCGGACGCCTTCAAAGACAATTTTATCCGTAGAGAGAACCGCTGTATTCATAAATTCCTCCCGCAACCGTCGTTATCTATACAATTATGCGTTATTTTCGCCGTTTTGTCAACCGAAGGGGCATAAATTTAACTATTATTTAATGATTTTTTATTGTAATCGGCGGAAAAAGGTGATATCATTATGAGAGAAAATCAGACCTTTAATTTTTCGGAGGTATTTTTATGAAATTAAAACTGATGACCTATAACATCGCGGCAACGAGAGACTTCGGCAAGGGCACGGGAAAACCCTTTGAATATTCCGTTGAAAAATATGCCCAAATGATAAAGGAGCAGAACCCCGATATCTGCGGGCTCAACGAGGTTGACTATATGCTCGTCCGCAGCGGCAGAATAAAAACCACTCGGGCTCTGGGAGCGCTTCTCGGCTATGAGGACGCATTTGCGCCGGCGGTCACCTGGCTTTTCGGCGGCAAGCCGGGCAATTACGGCAACGGCTTCCTCTCAAAGCATCATATAAAAGACGTGCGCATCTGTCCCATTCCCGACCCCGTGACGCGTGACGAGGACGTCTATTACGAAACAAGAGTCATTCTCAATGCGCTCGTCGATTTTGACGGCACGGACGTTGACGTTTTCGTTTCGCATTTCGGTCTTGCAAAGGCGGAAAGAGCAAACGCCGTAAAAATTCTGGCAGAGCTGATAAAGGACAGCAGTCATCCCGTTATCGTTATGGGAGATTTCAATGCCCAGCCCGACGACCCGGTTCTCGACCCCATCCGCGGGCTTCTCTCCGATACGTTTGACGTCTATCCGGACAAAAACGCAAAAACCTACCCGACAAATCCGGAATTCGGCCCCGACCAGAAAATAGATTATATTTTCGTCAGCAAGGAATTCAGAACGGAGTCCGTTGAAATAATCGACAGGCAGCTCTCCGACCACAAGGCGTATATCGCAAACGTAGAGCTGACGGTATAAATCCGAAAGGAGACACTCTCTTGGCAGAACAGATATATACGATACCTATAAACGAGGCTTTTGATAAGACCCTCGAAAGCGAAACTCCGGACTGCCCCCTCTGCCTTTTGCGCAGAATGCTCGAAAAAAACGAGATTGAACGTATAACCGGCGCAGCCATGATGGAGCCGGACGTCCGGATTGAAACAAACAAAAAGGGCTTTTGCCGCAGGCACTTCGATATGATGACGGGCGGCGGCGGAAGTCGTCTTCCCATCGCGCTCATGCTTGAAAGTCACATCGCCGAGACGGAAAAGGAAATCTTCTCCGGCGGCACCCTCTTTGACGGCAAGGGCGCAAAGGAGGAGGAAAAGCTGGCAAGGCTTGAAGACTCCTGCTATGTCTGCTCGCGCGTCGGCAACGCTTTTTCAAAAATGCTCGGCACCGTGATATACCTCTGGGAAAATGAAGAAGAGTTCCGCGAAAAATACAAACGGCAGACGTGCTTCTGTCTTCCGGACTACAAGCTCCTGCTTGCGGCGGGGAGAGACAATCTCCCGAAAAAAATGTTCGGCGAATTCTTTTCCGTATCGCGGGATATTATGAAAAAGTATATTCACGAGCTTGGGGGCGACGTCAGCTGGTTCTGCAAAAAATTTGACTATCGCTATGACTCCGAGCCGTGGTACAACGCAAAGGACTCCGTTCCGAGGGCGATAAATTTCCTCTCCGGAGGCGTCAACTCCGAAGAAAACAAGTAATCGGTCAATAAAAATATTCACAAAACAAAGGAAGGCAAAAACAATGAAACAGTTCAGAAGAATAGGCATACTTACGTCGGGCGGCGACGCTCCCGGCATGAACGCCGCATACAGAGCGGCGGCAAGAGCGGCTCTTGCAAGAGGCGTTGAGGTTTACGGTATTTATGAGGGCTATAAGGGGCTTATAAACGACAATATGGTGCTCGTCAAGTCCCCCTCCGACGTATCGAACATCATCACGCGCAGCGGTACCGTCCTTTATACCGACCGTTGCCTTGAATTCAAAACGGAAGAAGGCATGGCAAAGGCTATTGCCGTCTGCAAAAAGAATCATATCGACGGTATAATCGCTATCGGCGGCGACGGAACGTTCCGCGGCGCAACCGACCTTTCCAAGCGCGGCATACCGACGATCGGTATCCCCGGCACGATTGATAACGACATAACCTCCACCGATTATACAATCGGTTTTGACACGGCAATGAACACGGTCATCGCTATGGTTGACCGCCTCCGCGACACCTGC
>JAHAZT010000084.1 GCA_018383975.1 Eubacteriales bacterium
GAATATGATTTTTTCGCGATATATTCAAGCGCCGCGTCTGTCCACGAAAGTTCGAGTCCGTGTTCGGAAACAGCCTTTTTGAGGTCGCCGAGCATTATCGCCGCAATCTTCACAAAATCGTCCTCGGAGAGCGAGCGGAATGTGATTATCTCGTCCACGCGGTTTATAAACTCCGGACGGAGAAATTCGGAAAGTGCTTTTTCCGTTCTCGCCTCGGATATTTCCTGCGTTGTTGAGCCGAAGCCCGCATTGTTTTTTCCGGTCGAGCTGCCGGCGTTCGTCGTCATAACGATTATGCAGTTGTCAAATTTGACTTCTTTTCCGTGTGCGTCCGTTATTCTGCCGTCATCGAGAATCTGGAGAAGAATATTCAGAACATCGGGGTGCGCCTTTTCTATTTCGTCGAAAAGAACGACCGAATACGGCTTGCGACGTATTTTCTCCGTCAATTGACCTGCGTCGTCATAGCCGACATAGCCGGGAGGCGAACCGATGAGCCTTGAAACGGTGTGCTTTTCCATATATTCCGACATATCAAGCCTTATCAGCGCGTCCGGCGTTGAAAACAGGTCTGCCGCAAGCACCTTGACAAGCTCCGTTTTGCCGACGCCGGTCGGTCCCGCAAAGATGAACGACGCAGGCTTTCTCTTGTAAACGACGCCCGCCCTGCTCCTCTTTATCGCGCGGCAAACTGCGTCAACTGCCGCGTCCTGACCGATAATTCTTGATTTCATTCTCTCGGAAAGTCCGGCAAGACGTTCAAATTCGTTTGCCGTTATAGACCCTGCCGGAACGCCCGTCCACACTTCTATGACGTCGGCAAGCGCACCGACGTCCAGCTCAACCGTCGCAAGTTCGTTTTTCAGCTTTTCGTATTCTTCTTCGTCCTGCATACGTCTTGACTTTATCCTTGCCGCTTTTTCGTAATGCTCGGAAAGCGTCTTTTCGTCTGCGTCGGCGGCGGGAGGGTTGTTTTCAAGCGCTTCTGCCTCGGTTTTAAGCTCCGTCAGCTGTTTTTCAACCTCCGCAATCCTTTCGACAACCGGCGAATTCATCGCAACGTGCGAAGCCGCCTCATCGAGAAGGTCGATTGCCTTGTCGGGCAAAAATCTGTCCGTTATATATCTTTCGGAAAGTTCAACCGCCTTTCCGACTATTTCGTCCGAAATGTGAATTTTATGATAGGTCTCGTAATAGGTTTTTATCCCCGCGAGTATCTTTTTCGCGTCCTCAATTGACGGTTCCTCAACCATTATCGGCTGGAAACGCCTTTCAAGCGCAGTGTCCTTTTCAATATACTTTCTGTATTCCGAAAGCGTCGTTGCGCCTATTATCTGCACCTCGCCCCTTGAAAGTGCGGGTTTCAGAATATTCGCCGCATTCATACTTCCCTCGGAGTCGCCTACGCCGACAATACTATGCACCTCGTCTATGACGAGAATTACATTTCCGAGCGCTTTGACCTCTTCGATAAGCCCCTTTATACGACTTTCAAACTGTCCTCTGAACTGCGTTCCGGCAACAAGTGACGTAAGGTCGAGAAGATGAACCTCCTTGTCGCGGAGCTTATACGGCACCGTACCCGCCGCAATTCTCTGCGCAAGTGCTTCCGCAATCGCCGTTTTACCGACGCCCGCCTCGCCTATCAGACACGGGTTATTCTTCTGACGGCGGGTGAGAATCTGGAGCATCCTCGTCACTTCCTTCTCCCTGCCTATAACCTTATCAAGTTTGCCTTCTCTTGCGTCCGCCGTAAGGTCGCGACAGTACATCGAAAGAAATTTCTTCTGCGGCTTTCTCTTTTCGCCGCTGCCCTTCTGCTGTGACTGTCCCTCGCCCTTCTTTTCGCCGCCTGCATGATTCGGAGCGGGAAAGCCGGGCATGGAGCCGAACAGCTTTTCAAAATCGACGGCCGGCGCGCGCGACGCAGGATCATCAGGGTCGCCGTCATCGCCCGACGGGAACATCGAGCCGATCTCGTTTTCCATATTTTCGAGATCATCATCCGATATGCCCATTTTTTCGAGTATATCGTTTACCTGAGGTATGCCGAGCTCCTTTGCGCATTTGAGGCAAAGCCCCTCGTTTTTTGTTTCGCCGTTTTCCATTCTGGTGACGAATACCACCGCCATTCTTTTATGGCATCTTGAACATAATTGCATAGATTTCGTCCGTTCTCGGCGGATTATGCGCCGCCGACGCAGTTGATTTTTTATTTTGTAAATTTATCCGCAATCCATGTGAGAAAATTCAGCACAAGGGAGACGGGATTTATTTTCAGGAAAAATGTCATAACGGCTCCGCTTGCAAGCGTTTCCGAAAATGTTTCGGGGAATTTTGCGCAAAGAATCGGAAGTGCGACCTTGGCAAACATATTTGCCGCAAGCCACGTCCAGAACGAGCCGCACAGAAGTCCGAACACAAAACCGAGTCCGCCGTTCAGTTGTTTGAGTCCCGGGACCTTCACAACAAGGTCAAGCAAAAGCACTATCAGCTTCTGCAAAAGAATAACACACACGAAAATGATTGCAAACGCCATCGCCGTCGATATCATTGACGCAATGTAATTTTTGATTATTGCGGCGGCTTCGACGGTCGCTGCGTCCGTTCCCTTTGAAAGAGCGTTATTGACGATGTAGTCTATAACGAATTTAATCTTCTCGCCGAACGTCATTCCGTCAAGCGGGGGCATTTCCGTTTCCGTTATCATATTTGCAATAAACGGTATCCTCTTCATATATACGGCAAGCCTTGAACAGAAAACATATGCGAAAAGAAACGCCACAATATATTCAACAAAGCCCGCAACCATCCTCAGAAAGCCGCGCTTCATTCCGATAAATGCGGATATGGCGATCACGAGTATAAAAACCGCCGCGATTATAAAGTCTATCATCTGTCACCTTTCCTTTCCGTGCTCACGTCTGCAAGCCTTGTTCCGTATGTATAGCAAAGAATTATGTTTTCGCCGTCAAGGGCAAACATATCAAGCGCGCCGTTTTCTATATCCGTCTCGCTTTCATATTGACCTTTTATATAAAGTTTTCCGTGACCGAGAAGAAAAACATTTTCTCCTGCGGTGCAGACGGAATATATTTTTTCGCCTGTCGAAAAATCACTGCGTGATTTGCCGTCACCGGAAAAAACCGTTATATTCGTTCCCGAAAAGCCGACCTCGCTTCTCGCAACTATCAGCTTCCCGTCCGAAAAGCAGACATCCGTCACTGTTCCGGAAAATGCCTTTTCGCCACGCTTTTCCCCAGACGGAGAATAAAATCTCACCGTTCTGTCCGTCACGGATATTATCCCTCCGTCGCCGGAAAAGAAAACGTAATACGGTGTTTCCCCTCTGTATTTTTCGTCGACGAGCGTTTCGTCCGTGCCTGTTTTTTTCACAATGAGTTCGCAATAAGGTATGCCGTTTTCGGTGCCGCTGGCGAAAATACCGATGCGCCTTCCGTTATCCGAAAGTTTTGCGGACGAAACGTATTTATCCGTCGACTTCCACGTATAAACAAGTGAAAACGCCTTGCTGTAAACAAGCACCGCGGAGCGAACGTTCTTTTCCGATGTAATGACCGCAAACCCGCCGTCGGAGCTTACGTCAATATCGTTTATAGGATATTCGGAGGTCACGGTATGAACGGCGGAAAACGAGTTATAAAGAGTTGCTTCGCCGCCGCCTCTTTTGTAAAGCGCAAGATACTTTCCGTCGCTTTCGACGGTATCCGCGCCGACGGCGTCTGCCGAAAGCTGTACCTTGCCCGATATCGAATAAACCGTCATTTTCCCGTCACACAGCGACACAAGGTCGCCCTTGTACATGGAAAACTTCATATCTGGGTTTCCCGTAAACGTGATATCGCTGTATGACGACGCCGACGAAAACGGATTTACCTGAAAATATTTGAAAAAATATCTGAAATTTTCGGCTTTAAGCTCACCGCTGCCGAATATCGCCATACAAAGTATCATCACCGCAAGGACGACGATAATCACGTATTTCGCAACGTGATATTTTCCGGCAATTTTTATCCAGTAATCGCCGGCGGATGTCTTTTCGCCGACAGGCAATCTTTTTTCGTCGCCGTTCAAAGCCGTCGCCCTCCTTTTTCGGTTATTTTATAAAGACCTTTCCGAGATACAGCCCCTCGGCGGGAGCCGTTCTTCCCGCAAGCGTCCTGTCCTTTGAATTTATGATTTTTTCTATATCCGACGGGGCAATCTTCCCCTCGGACACCTCTATCAGCGTACCGACGGTTATTCTCACCATATTGTAAAGGAAGCCGTCCGCCGACATATATATTTTTACTCTGTCCCCGTCTCTTTCAACGTGACAATCCGTAACGGTGCGCACGGTATCCGCAATGCTGCTGCCCGAAGCCATAAACGCCGCAAAATCGTGTCTGCCGATAAAATGCTCCGCCGCCTCGTTCATTTTCCGAACGTCCAGCGGGTGCGGATAATGGTACGCCCTGCCAAGAAGAAACGGGTCGCCGACGGGGGAATTCAGAATGAGATATTCATATTCTTTTCCCGCAACATGCCGACGGACGGAATAACCGTCATCGACAGTCTCCGCCGTTATAACTGAAATATCCTTCGGCAGATAAGTGTTTATGGCGCGCGGCAGCTTTTCCGCCGGAATATCGGCTCCGCCGTGAGTTTCAAGCGTTGCGTAATATTCCTTTGCGTGAACTCCGCTGTCCGTGCGACTGCACCCGGTAACGGCACAGTCAACTCCGAAAAGCGTCTTTCCCGCGTCGCAAAGCCTCCCCTGAACGGTATCGCCGTTCGGCTGAACCTGAAAGCCCGAATATGCCGTTCCGAGATACGATAACTTCAAAAGGTATTTCATACCACCTCACACCGTGTAAAACGGGATATATTTGTTTATCAGCACGACTCCCGCAATAAACGCCCCGAAAAATATCACAAGGATAAAATCATATGGGCGGAGAGTGCGGCGGGTCATCTTTGTTCTGCCTTTGCCGCCTCTGTAACACCGACATTCCATTGCAACGGCAAGCTCGTCTGCACGGCGGAAAGCCGAAATAAACAGCGGAACAAGCACCGGCAGAAGCGCCTTTGCTCTTTTTATAAGTCCGCCGCTTGAAAAGTCTGCGCCTCGCGCCTTCTGCGCCGACATTATCTTGTCCGTTTCTTCAATCAGCGTCGGAATGAAGCGCAGAGCGATTGTCATCATCATGGAAAATTCGTGAACGGGCAGCTTTATCAATTTGAGCGGCGAAAGCAGACTTTCAATCGCGTCCGTCAGCGCTATGGGCGAAGTCGTATATGTCAGCACGACGCCCGTGCCGAGGATAAGACAGAGAATTCTTATCGCCATATACAGCGCAGTCAGCAGTCCGCCAAGGTAAATGTTTATCTTCCAGAAGCTGAAAAGCGGCTCCGTTCCTTCCGGCGGAGAATACCAGAAAACGTTGATTATCGCCGTGATGATTACAACGAAAATCAGCGGCTTTATTCCCTTCAGAATAACCGAAAGGCGTATTCCGGACATTATCGTGATAAGAATCGATACCAACAGCAGAAGCGCATATGCCGCCCCGCTCTTTGCAAGAAATATCGCAACTATATATGCAACGGTCAAAAGCAATTTTATTCTCGGATCGGTTTTGTGAAAAATCGAATTTCCGGGAAAGTACTGCCCGAGTGTTACGTCCTTCAGCATTTTTTCTCACCTCCGAAAAGGCGGAGAATTTCTTTTTCCGCTTTGTCAACGGTATATGCCGAAGTGTCAACGTCATATCCCATTGCTTTAAGTCCGCAGAGAACTTTTGTCACCTGCGGGACGGTCAGCCCCGTTTTCACAAGCTCGTCGGCGTGAGAGAAGACCTCCTCCGGCGTGCCGGAAAGAAGAACCTTTGAATCGCTCATAACGACGATTTTGTCGCAATATTCGGCGATATCCTCCATACTGTGACTTATCATAATTATCGCCGCGCCGGTTTTGTTTCTGTACGCCGTGATATTGCCGAGAACCTCTCTTCTGCCTCTAGGGTCAAGACCGGCGGCAGGCTCATCGAGTATCAGTACCTGCGGACGCATTGCAAGCACGCCTGCGATCGCCGCGCGACGCTTCTGCCCGCCGGAAAGCTCAAACGGTGATTTTTCGAGAAGAGCGTCATCAAGACCGACGTCGCGCGCCGCGTCTCTGACTCTTTCGTCGATTTCCTTTTCGGAGAGTCCCATATTTTTCGGTCCGAATGATATGTCCTTATAGACCGTTTCGTCAAAAAGCTGATACTCCGGATACTGAAATACAAGTCCCGCCGTAAAGCGTACCTGCCGCATTTTCTTCGGGTCTTCCCATATGTTTTTTCCGCAGACGAAAACCTCGCCGGAGGAAACCGGAAGAAGGCCGTTTATCAGCTGGGCAACCGTCGACTTTCCCGACCCCGTATGCCCTATTATTCCCGTTATCATACCGCTTTCAAACACGGCTGAAACGTCGGTAACCGCCGCCGACTCAAACGGCGTGCCTTTACTGTAAGTATAAAATACGTTTCTGAGTTCGGCTGCCGTCATTTTCTGCCTCCCAAAGCGCATTTTATCGCATCTGCCGCGCCTTGCGGCTTTATGGCACGGGTATCGACGTTTATTCCGTCGGATTTCAGGGCTTTCAGAAGCCTTGTCACCTGCGGAATCTCAAGCCCCGCTTTTTCAATAGTTTCCGTCATGGAAAAAACGTCCTCCGGCTTGCCGTCCGCCGTAATGCGACCGTCATCAAGAACAACAGCCCTGTCCGCTTCGGCGGCTTCCTCCATATAGTGAGTGATCAGAATGACCGTCGTTCCCCTTGCGGCGAGTTTTTTTATCGTTTCCATAACCTCCGCCCTGCCGATAGGGTCAAGCATGGCAGTCGACTCATCAAAAATTATGACGTCCGGATCCAGCGCAATTATTCCCGCTATCGCAACTCTCTGTTTCTGTCCGCCGGAAAGCCTGTGAGGCGAATGCTTTTTGTATTCGCTCATACCGACGAGCTCAAGCGCGTCGTCAACTCTTTTTCTTATTTCGGACGGCTCGATTCCGAGATTTTCCGGTCCGAACGCCACGTCTTCCTCAACAACCGTTGCAACAAGCTGGTTATCGGGGTTCTGAAATACCATTCCGACCCTGCGACGAAGCTCGTAAGCCTCGTCCTCCGTTATTCCGTCCGTATTTTTCCCGAAAAGAACGACCTTGCCCGACGACGGCGAAAGCACGAGGCTGAGCAGCTTTGCAAGCGTACTTTTTCCGGAGCCGTTGTGTCCGAGAATACATGTAAAACTGCCCCGCTCTATTTCAAGGTCGATATCATACAGAACGGGGACTTTTTTCCCGTCCTCCTCATATGAAAAGCCGAGCTTTTCGGTTTTTATAACTGTTTCTGCCATTTCTTTTTCCCAAGTAAATTATTTTTTGAACGTATATCTTGCACTCGAACCGCAAGGGAGAAATCCTCCGGACGCTTTGACGGGGAGCATAAGCTCGCCGCATTCAAGCTCGCCCTCGGGAAAAACCTGCTTCATAATGTAACCGATTGCGGACGAAGAAAGTCCCGTTGTGTATGAATTCACAAGCACGAAAAGAGGATTTTCGGAAAGGAGCTTTGCCGTGAGTTTTATAAAATCGTCAATGCAGTCTTCAAGCTTCCATACCTCGCCCGAAGGTCCCCTGCCGTACGACGGAGGATCCATAATGATTCCGTCGTATGTGTTTCCCCTGCGGATTTCCCGCTCTATAAATTTCCTGCAATCGTCGACTATATATCTTATCGGAGCGTCAGCCAGACCTGAGAGCACGGCATTTTCTTTTGCCTGTGCAACCATGCCTTTCGCCGCGTCAACGTGACAGACGGACGCTCCTGCCATTGCGGCTGAAACAGTCGCCGCGCCTGTATAGGCAAAGAGATTCAGAACCTTTATCGGTCTGTCCGCGTTTTTTATAAGGTCGGCGCAGTAGTCCCAGTTTGCCGCCTGTTCCGGAAAAAGACCCGTATGCTTGAAGCCCATCGGCTTTATTTTGAAGGTCAATTCTCCGTATGATATATTCCAGCTCTCCGGAACGTTGCGCTTTGTCCATTCCCCACCGCCGCCTTTTCGACTGTAAACGGCGTCCGCCTTGCTCCATAGGTTGCTCTTTTTCGCATTTTTCCATATTATCTGCGGGTCGGGACGACGGAGGATGTATTTTCCCCAGCGTTCAAGCCGCTCGCCGTCCGAAGCGTCGATAAGTTCATATTCTTTCCATTTGTCGGATATAAACATTTCTTTCCTCACTCATCAATATCAAGTCTTGTCTGCGTCCCGCCCGATTTTATCATCGGTATTCCGAGATGTTCATAGGCAAGTCTTGTGACGCATCTTCCCCTCGGTGTTCTGTTGATAAAGCCTATCTGTATCAGATAAGGCTCGTAAACGTCTTCGAGCGTTATCGCTTCCTCTCCTATCGTGACCGAAAGCGTGTCAAGCCCGACGGGACCGCCGTCATAAAATTTTATAATGGATTCAAGCATTCTTCTGTCCGTGTTGTCAAGGCCCAATTCATCAATATCAAGCATTTTCAATGCAAGATCGGTCATTTCCTTTGTAACCGTTCCGTCGCCTTTTATCTGCGCAAAATCGCGAACACGACGAAGCAATCTGTTTGCTATACGCGGCGTACCTCTCGACCGCTTTGCAAGCTCGTCTGCGCCGTCATCCGATATTGAAACGCCGAGTATTCCCGCACTCCTTCTGATAATGTCCGCCAGCTCCTTTTGCGAATAAAGCTCAAGCCTCAGAATAACACCGAAACGGTCACGGAGCGGAGTTGAAAGCTGACCCGCCCTCGTCGTTGCGCCTATCAGAGTAAACCTGTTCAGTGCCATACGCAGGCTTCTCGCCGCAGGCCCCTTGCCGATGATAAAATCGAGGGCGTAATCCTCCATAGCGGGATACAGTATTTCTTCAACGTTTCTCGGCAGACGGTGTATCTCGTCTATAAAAAGCACGTCGCCGTCGTTTAAGTTTGTAAGAAGCGCGGCAAGGTCACCCTGCTTTTCGATTGTGGGGCCAGACGTTATTCTTATGTTGACTCCCATCTCGTTTGCGATAATGTTTGCAAGCGTCGTTTTGCCGAGTCCGGGCGGACCGTAAAGCAGAACGTGGTCAAGTGACTCGCCTCTCTGCTTTGCCGCCTCTATATATATTCTCAGATTTTCCTTTGCCCGCTCCTGCCCGACGTAATCCTCAAGAGTTTTCGGCCTCAGCCCGACCTCAATATCCCCGTCCTCATCGGCATATCCGGCATTGACTATTCTCGTGTCCAGCTCGAAATCGTCACCGGCTGTATTTCCCATATCGAATTTGTTTATAGCCACGTTGTTTTCTCCTCCGAATTACATTTTTGAGCCGATTTTCTTCAGCGCCGCGCGCATAAGCTCTTCAAGCGTGTCGCCCTTGCAGCCGGCAAGTGCCTTCTGCGCCGCCTGACGCTGATATCCGAGCACCATAAGCGCTTCAAGCGCATCGTCTCTTATTCCGCCGAGATCCGTCACGCCGACGTCCTCTTCGCCGTCTGCCGTAGCTACCGCGCTGACCTTATCCTTGAGTTCAAGAACGATTCTCGCCGCCGTCTTTGCTCCGATGCCCTGCGCCTTTGCGAGAGTTTTTGTGTCTCCGGAGCTTACGGCAACGGCAAACTTCTCCGGCGAAAGAAATGAAAGTATCGCCATCGCCGCCTTTGGTCCGACTCCGGAAACCGATATAAGAAGTCTGAAAGCGGAAAGCTCCTCCGTATCATAAAATCCGAAAAGCTCAACTGCGTCTTCACGGACGGAAAGGTGTGTATACAGGCATACCTTTTTCCCCGTCTCGGTGAGATGTGAAAGCGTATTCATACTGACAGTCAGCTTGTATCCGACGCCTCCGCAGTCGACGACCGCGCTCTGCGGGTCGGTCATTACGAGCTCGCCCTTGACGTAATAAAACATAATCTATCCCCTTTATCAAACGAGTTTTTTCTTTTTGCCGTTGTAAAACTGTTGTATTTTCGACCCGCCGCAATGCGCGTGACATATTGCGAGCGCGAGCGCGTCCGCCGCGTCGTCCGGCTTCGGTATTTTCGGAAGTCCCAGAATGATTTTCACCATTTCCTGAACCTGCTTTTTTTCCGCTCTGCCGTATCCCGTCACCGCCATTTTGACCTGTATGGGCGTATATTCGGCTATATTGAGGTTGTTTTTTCTCGCCGCAAGAAGAATGACTCCTCTTGCCTCGGCGACGGCTATCGCCGTTTTCTGGTTGGTATTGAAAAACAGCTCCTCTATCGCCATTTCCGTCGGCGAATACATTTGTATCAGCTCGCAGAGGTCGTTATATACGATTTCAAGCCGGTTTTCAACGTCAATTCCCGCCGAAGTTTCTATTGCGCCCGTCGCAATCGTGCGGAATCTGCCGTTTTCGTATTGTATGACCCCATAGCCGACAGTGGCTATTCCCGGGTCGATTCCGAGTATCGTCATATTCCCTCCGCCTTTATTTCCGCATAAATTCCGACAGCCGAAAACTGCGGATATTCGAGCTTCAGCGCACATATCAGCGCTGGAATGTCCGCCCCGTCGACGCAGAACGAAACGTCAAACGAGTTTTCCCTTCCCGTCGCCGCCGTGGGAACGGGATCTGCGCGGCGGAGCGACGCTCCGAAATATTTTCCGCAGAAAAGAAGGTCGGAAAGTCCGCCCGCGGTATCAAGCGTAAGCCTTATATGAAGTATTCTTTCGCCTCCGGCGCGCAGGAGCTTCATCGACCGCGAGCAAAGCGCGAATTTCGTATATCCTTCGCCGTCGCCCGAGCCGACCTCACAAAGCATGATTATATAAAGCCCGTAACGCTCAAACAGCCCGTAAAGACCGGTAAGCCTGCCGTCCGACGAGTTTTCGACGGGAACTATTCCGTATTCGGTCACGCCGGAATAAACGGAGCGGCAAACATCCGCAAAGCTCTCCTCTCCGAACGGCATAACGCCCCCGGGGATACATCTTGCAAACCTTGAAAACGCTTCGTTTGCCTGCCTGCCGCGGACAAAAGCAACTTTCGTCTCCCCGATTCGTCCGGACTGAATGACATCACCGTCCGAGAGCCAGCCGAGAACGTCCGCATCCGTATATTTTTCTCCGCCGAAGCGGGATATTGCCCTGCAAAGACAAAACGTATCGCAAAGAGAGACGGCATCCGAAACAACCCGCCTTTCGTCTGCGTTTTCTTTGCCCATGGGAACTGTACGGCAAAGAGCCGCTTTCCCCTCGGAATAAATCTCTCTCGCCTCGTCAAAAGCGCAGACGGCTGTCATTATATCTCCGCCCGTTTCCGAAAGAATTTTCCGGCAAAGCACGTGTGCAAGCTCATATATTCTCGCAATACGCTTTTCGACGCAACTTGCCAGCGCAACGGAGTTTTTTTCCATACAATCGGAGAGTATTTTTCTTTCTTCGCCGACGGTATTCATTCGCGCTTTCTCCTTTCCGGCGCGGCGCACAGCCATATCGCCCTATAATACAATCTATATTGTAACACAAGATTATTAACAATGCAAGAACATATTGCAAATTGCATCGGAAACTTTTTTCACTTTGCGGCAATTTCGGTATTTACTTTCCCCCGACTTTGCGGTATTATCTTAATGTAGACAAAAATCGGAGGTAAAAACCTTGAAAATCGGAAATACCGAGATAGGCCGCGTTATGCTTGCGCCTATGGCAGGGGCGGCGGACACCGCTTTCAGAATAATCTGTGCCCGTCACGGCTGCGGCTATGCCGTAACGGAAATGATATCCGCAAAGGCCGTAACATACGGAGACAAAAAAACGTCACAGCTTGCGGAAATAACAAAGGACGAAGCTCCCACCGCATGCCAGATATTCGGTCACGAGCCGGACGTCATGGCAAAAGCGTGCGATATTCTCCTTGAAGAATATGCAAAAGGCGGCGTTATGCCCGTTGCGATAGATATAAATATGGGCTGCCCCGTGCCGAAAATAGTCAAAAACGGAGAAGGCAGTGCGCTTATGCGAAACCTGCCGCTCGCAAAGAAAATCATAGAAGCCGTTGTAAAAAGCGCAGGCGACGTCCCCGTGACGGTCAAAATGAGGCTCGGCTGGGACACGGGCAGCATTTGCGTTATCGATCTTGCCAAAATCGCAGAAGACAGCGGCGCGGCGGCAATCTGCGTTCACGCGAGAACTCGCTCGCAGATGTACGCCCCTTCAGCCGATTGGAGCTACATAAAAAAGGTCAAGGAAGCCGTTTCGATACCGGTCATCGGCAACGGAGATATTTTTTCGGGCGCCGACGCAAAGCGTATGATTGAAGAAACCGGCTGTGACGCGGTTGCAATCGCAAGGGGCGCAATGGGCAACCCATGGATTTTTGAAGAAGCCACCGCATTGCTCGAAGGGAAAATTTTCTCCCCCATATCGCCGGCACAGAAAATTCAGGGCGCAATCGACCATCTCGACCTGCTCATAAAGCTCAAGGGCGAAGCAAGAGCCGTTCCCGAAAGCCGCGCACATATGGACAAATACACAAAAGGACTTTACGGTGCGCCGAGAATAAGAAACGCCGTCAATCTTGCCGGGTCCGCGGATGAGATAAAAGCGCTTCTCCGCTCGCTTCTGGGCTGATGAAGGATCGCTCCGTCCGCCGCGTGATTTTCGATTATCTCGAAGAAAATTACGGCAAAATCAGAATATTTGAAGAAAGCCCGATTAAAAATTCCCGTTGCGATTTTTATACAGTCACGGACAGACTCACGGGCTACGAGATAAAAAGCGATGCCGACTCATATGAGCGGCTTTCCGGTCAGATAAAGGATTACGACGCCTTTTTCGACGAAAATTATATCGTCATCGGCAGAACGCATCGCGCTCACGTTGCCGAAAAAGTCCCGCCATACTGGGGCATCATCTGCATAACGGACGAGGAAGAGGGATTTATCGTCGAAACGGTGCGTCCGGCGAAGAAAAACCCGAAAATGAAAAGAAAAAATCAGCTGCTCAAGCTCTGGAACCGCGAAATAACGTCGATAGCAAGACGTCGCGGCTGTCACATTTACTATGGAAAATCCAAGAGCTTCCGCGCAGGCGAGCTCATCAAAAAAATCGACGACGACACGCTCAAAGAGGATATCTGCGCAGAGCTTTTCGAGCGTGATTACAGCCTTTCGGAGGACTGACATGAATTTTGAAACACCGAAAAAAATAGTTTTCTTCGGCGACAGCGTGACGGAGGGCTGCTTTGAGCTTTACCCGACGGATTACGGCTTTGATACAGTCCGTCGCCCCGAAAATGCGTATCCTGCGATTGTGACGCGTGCGCTGAAGGAGAAGTACGGAGAAAACGCCGTAACCGTAAATGCCGGAAGAAGCGGCGACAATTCAAAGAAAGGGCTTGCACGCATCGAAGCCGACGTCCTTTCCCTCCGTCCCGACATCGTAACGGTCGCCTTCGGTCTGAATGATATCTTCCGTCCCGACGGATTTGAGGAAAATTACGGGGAAATTCTTCATAAGATTTCTTTGTCTGGGGCAAGGGTAATCGTTGTGACCCCGAATATGCTCTGCACGTATATCCACCCCGAAATTCTGCCGGAATCGATGAAGGTTGCCGTCTCTGCCGTGCGTGCGCAGACCGACGGAACACTTGATTTGATACATTCCCTCTCCGTTTCGCTTGCAGAAAAATACGGTGCGACGGTCTGTGATGTATATTTATACTGGAAAAATTTATATTCCCGCGGTGTTGACACAACCGCTATGCTCGCAAACTTCATAAATCACCCAAGTCCCCAAATGCACGAGGAAACGGCGCGACTGCTGCTGGAAGCCATCGAAAACATATAAAGAAAAAACGGAGAGAAGATTCATTTCTTCTCTCCGTTTCTTTCTTCCGCGTCCATCAGCAGAACCCCGCCGACGGAAAGCGCAAGTCCCATCGCTTCCCCCTCAAGCATTATGCCGAGTTCGTAAGTCCCCATCTCGGTTATTCCGTATCTTCCAAGTATGACGCAGGTGAGTATGTAAAGCCCGTAAAGCAGAACAGGCAGTCCGGAATATATAAGAAGTTTTCGGGTTGCCGCGCCCATTTTCGCCGCGACGGCTGCGGACAGATTTATCATTTTTCGCTCCTCCGTTCGTATCGGAAAATCTTGTGATTACATGTTATCACACATGCCGGAAAAAGTCATCAATCGCTTTTTTCCGCAGTTGTTTCGATTTTCCTCTAAAGTGATTTTATTCACGCGAATGAATTTATATGACTTTTTCGACACACTTCGACACAGCACTCGCCGCTCTTGGCGCATTTGTCCCGACACGCTCTGTTCTGTGTCGAATTTTGTCGAATGTTGCCGATATAGCGAAAAAAATGTTGCTTTAAAAGCGTATGAACGGCGTGGTATACTGTCGACATCTTAAAACACACAAGGAGGCCAGCATGAAAACCGATTTTTGCAAGAACATCATCATCTCAAAGGCAGTGCGCACGGAGGACGCCGTCTATCGTTACAGAATCATCGCAACGACGCGCGCGGAAGGCTATGATTATTCGCTTTTCGTTTCGACGGAAATGGGCGACATCTGCGACGAATGTTTTGTATTTTCCGTATCTACGGACGAGAAAAAGGCGATAACACTCTGCGAATATTTCGCCGGAGAGACCGTAAGCGCGCTACATACCGAGGAAATTCTTTCCGACCTCATCGGCGAGATAACCGCACCGAGCGCGCTTCGCCTGCTCTGATTTGCCGCATTTTCTTTCGCGCTTATCTCATTTACTTTCAAAGAAATGATTTACATTTACGTTTTTATGTGATATAATATGTATATCAAACTAATCTGGAGGTGTGTTTCGTTTTGAAATGCCCTGTTTGCGGTTATACCGAAAGTAAAGTAATAGACTCCCGTCCGTCCGAGGAGGGTTCAAGCATTCGCAGGCGCAGAGAGTGCCTTTCCTGCCAGAACCGTTTCACGACTTATGAAAAAATCGAAACTCTGCCGCTTCTTGTCATAAAAAAGGACAGAACGCGCGAGCTTTTCGATAAAAACAAACTCCTTTCCGGCATAATAAAGGCGTGTCACAAGCGACCGGTGACCATGGAGCAAATGGAAGAAGTCGCGACGGAGATAGAAGCGGAGCTTCAGAACTCTCTGACAAGAGAAATTTCGAGCCAGAGAATCGGCGTGCTTGTAATGGATAAGCTGAAAAGTCTCGACCCTGTTGCATACGTAAGATTTGCTTCCGTATATCGAGAATTCAAAGACCTTGATACATTTATGCGCGAGCTTGAACAGCTCCGCGGTCAAAATTAAGCAAAGAGAGGAAGACTTCACACATGGTAAGCATAAGAGAAGAAGCGTCATACAAGAATTACGGCAAATGCCTTTCGATTTCAAACGGAATCATTGAAGCTCTTATAACCGTTGACGTCGGACCGAGAATTATCAGGCTTGCCTGCGTCGGCAAAGAAAATATGATGTTTGAGGACATAGGAAGAACCGTCACGCACGACGTTTCCTCCCTTTACGGCGAGGGGAAAACGTGGAATATATACGGCGGTCACAGGCTTTGGATGAGTCCTGAGTCATTCCCCGAAACATATTATCCCGATAATGAAAAGGTTGTCTATACGACGCGCGTCGGCGGAGCGGAATTCACTCCTCAGCGGCAGGACGAAACCGGACTTCAGCTTTCTCTCCTCGTCGAAATGGACGAAAACGAGCCGAAGCTGAAAATCACCCATACGATAACAAACACCAAAAAAACTCCCGTGACCGGAGCGGCATGGTCGCTCTCCGTGCTTGACGCCGGCGGAATTGCAATCGTTCCCCTTTCAAAAAAAGAGACGGGACTCCTCCCTTCCCGAAATATCGTTCTTTGGGACTATACCGACATGACAGATGACCGTCTTCTCTTCGGAAAGGATACCGTCGCCGTCCGTCACGACGCATCAAAGCAGGGTGCGCTGAAAATCGGCATAGGTCAGGCAACGGGAAAAATCGTCTATGTAAATCACGGTCAGGCGCTGATTAAGGAATACGAAGCCGACGAAAACGCATCATACCCTGATTTCGGCTCGTCGACAGAGGTATATACCTGCCCGTCGTTTACCGAGGCGGAAACACTTTCCCCGCTGATGACAATCGGCAAAAACGAAAGAATCGTCCATACGGAGATATGGACGCTCAAAGACAACGTAAGCGCTCCGGCTTTCACCGCCGAAGCCCTTGCCGACTTTTCCGAAAAAATCCTTTGAATAATCGGAAAAGCCGTCCACCCGAAACACAAAAAGGAGGATAATTATGAAAAAACGGTGCAAGCTGCTTGCCCTTGTCCTTGCGGTTATCGCGGCGACAGCTCTCTCCGCCATCTGCATTTCAGCCGACACGGGACCGAAACCGTCTATAACGATAAAGACGAACGGCACCGTCGGAGAAAAGTATTATCTCGACCTTCTCGTCAATTACGCCGACGGTAATCCCAATCTGACCGAAACGGAGATTGCAAAGCTCAATCCGGAGATGTTCGGAAAGCTCAGCGGATACACAGACGACGGGTGGTATCCCGCAATTGCGCACGGAACGCGCGCTCCGCTTTTCGGAACCGTCGTTCCGGACGACAACGGCACAAGCCGTTTCAGCTATTTCGGCACGCCGGACAGATTCAAAATAATAATCGTGACGGAAAGCGGCGTCGTCAAGGTTTCGGACGTCATTGAAAAAACCGTGTTTCAGCAGGTTTTCTCGCTCGATTTTGCGGATATGACCGTCGTAACGAGCCAAAGTCCGGCAAAAAGCTATCTTATTCAGTTCGCTTCAACCTTCTTTCCGACGCTGATAATAGAGTTTCTGCTTTTGTTCGCGTTCGGACTTTCTCCCAAAAAATATTGGTGGGCTGTGATTGCGGTAAACCTTGCAACGCAGTTGCTTCTGACATCGGTCATCGCCTGCAATCCCGGCATTATGTACAGCGGTTTTATCTTCCTGTTTGTAATGCTTGAACTTCTGATTACGGTCATAGAGGCCGTGGCTTACGTTATAATAATGAAAAAAGAAAGGCTTTGGAAACGCATTGTCTATGCAGTGACGGCGAATATCGTCTCCGCAACGGTCGGAGGAATTCTGCTGACAATCGTGGGTTCCTACATCTGATTTATGGAGCTTGCAACAACATTACTTAAAAAGCAGATACGTCTTCTGCGCCCTATAGCAAATTCCTGCCCCGTCGGGATTACCCGTGCCGCGCAGGACAAAATGGGCGAGCTTATGCTTCGCCCGTATGACGCCGACGTCACCGAAAAGGATATCGACTTCGGCGACTTTATGTCAACTCTTATCACCCCGAACGACAGAAAATCCTCGGGCATCGTGCTCTATCTTCACGGCGGAGGATACGTCACAGGCGGACTGAAATATTGCAAGGGCTTCGGCACGGTGCTTGCCGCAAAAACCGGCGCGCCAGTCCTTTGCGTTGCATACAGGCTCGCCCCGGAGCATCCTTTCCCTGCCGCGCTCGATGACGCGCTCCGCGCATATAACTATATCCTCTCGCTCGGATACGACCCGAAGGATATCGCCTTCTGCGGCGAATCTGCCGGCGGCGGACTTTGCTTTTCGCTCGCCGTAAAGCTCCGCGAGCTCGGAAAAAGTCAGCCCGGAGGCATAGTTGCGATCTCACCGTGGACAGACCTCACCCTCTCCGGCGCGTCGCACACGTCGAACGCCGACAGAGACCCATCGCTTACGACCGCACGACTCCGCGAACAGGCGGATATGTACTCCGCCGACTGCACCGACCCCCACGTTTCTCCCCTCTTTGCCGACCTTTCCGGACTCGCACCGTCGAAAATATACGTCGGCTCCGATGAGATTCTTCTTGACGACTCCGTCAATATGTACAACAGACTTATTCAGAGCGGTGACGTTTCCTCGCTCGTCATACGCGAGGACATGTGGCACGCATATATGCTTTTCGGCGTAAAAGAAGCCGAGGCGGACTTAAATGACGCCTGCGGTTTTATTTCGGAGGTTACAAGTGGCATTCCGCAAACCTAATTGGCTGCGCCTTGACAACGCCGCGAAAATTTATCCGGCGGCGCGAAGAAGAAACTGGAGCAACGTTTTCAGAGTTGCCGCGACAATGAAGGACGAAATCAATCCGGAAATACTTGCCTCCGCTCTGGAGGTTACCGCTGCGCGTTTTCCGTCAATCGCTGTGCGACTGCGCCGCGGCGTTTTCTGGTATTACCTTGAAGAGATTGACAGCGTGCCGCCCGTCAGGCACGACACCCCGTTCCCCTGTCGACGAATGACGCGGAAGGAAGCGCGCGTCTGCGCTTTCCGCGTCCTCTATTATAAAAACCGCATAGCGGCTGAATTTTTTCACGCGCTGACCGACGGCTCCGGCGCGATGGTGTTCCTGAAAACCCTTGTCGCCGAGTACGCCGAACAGCGTTACGGCATAACCGTCCCCGCGGAATGCGGCATACTTTCCAGAAAAGAAGAACCCTCGCCGGAGGAAATCGAGGATAGCTTCCTCCGTTACGAAGGAAACGTTGCCGCCTCCCGCAAGGAAGAACCCGCATATCATATCAAGGGCGAAAAAGAACCGGACGGTTACCTCAATATCACAACCGGCATAATCGACGTTGATCAGATAATGGCGCAGGCGAAACGCTATAACGCAACGCTGACAAATTATCTCGCCGCGCTGATGGTTATGTGCGTTGCGGATATTCAGCGCGAAAATACCAAAAATCCCGCGAAGCAAAAGCCTGTCAAGGTGCTTGTGCCTGTAAACCTGCGTAAATATTTCCCCTCAAAGACCGTGCGCAATTTCGCTATGTATGTCAACGTCGGAATTGACCCGCGAATGGGCGAATACACCATGAAAGAAACCATTGAAGCGATACGTCATCAGATGGGACTGAAAATTACAAAAAAAGAGTTGCAGGCGAGTTTTACCGCAAATGTGCGACCCGAAAAGTCAATTTTCCTGAAAATCGTGCCGCTGACTATAAAAAACTTGGTTATGAAAGCGGTTTACAACAGCGTCGGCGAAAGATTTTCCTGCATGAATATATCCAACCTCGGAAATCAGGAGCTTCCGGAGGTGCTTTCGGAATACGTCGAAAGTCTTGAATTTGTTCTCGGAATACTGGCGGACACCGCATACAACTGCTCGGCAATATCATATAAAGGTAAACTCCGCTTTACATTTACGAGCAATCTCCGCAACAGAGACCTTGAAAGAAAATTTTTCACCGCGCTTGTAAAAAGCGGCGTTCACGTCAAAATAGAAAATACCGAAAAAGAGGAGGCAGACGACTGATGTCATACTGCGTGAATTGCGGTGTTGAGCTTGAAAAAGGGACTAAAAAATGTCCCCTCTGCAACACCGAAGTAATCAATCCGAACGAAATGGGCGAGGAGCATATACATTCATACCCCGTCTATTCGCCGACGCCGAAGGCGAAGATAAAAAGAAGCACAATAGTTTCGCTTATCACTCTCATTCTTCTCCTGCCGGACTTTCTCACAACCCTTTGCGACTACACGATAAACCGCTCCATAACGTGGTCGGCATACGTAATGGCGTCGCTGCTCTGCCTGTATTTTATAATAATATTCCCCATTCTGTTTCCGAAGCACGGCGTGACGTGCACGGTGCTGATAGCGGCGGACATTCTGGGCTTTCTGCTGTTTATCTCGCTGAAAACAAAAGGCGCATGGTTTCTGACGTTTGCCCTGCCGATTGTCACCGCGCTTGCCGTGTTCATAGCCGTGATGGCGCTGCTGAGGAAAGAAAAGAAGATTTCCGCGCTTGCGGTTGTATCGCTTTCCATGGTTTTCACGGGGGCTTTCTGCGTGCTTATTGAGTTTCTTATAAACACAACCTTCAAGGTGCGCGGGGGGTTTGCGTGGTCGTTTTATCCTGCCGTAACCTTTGTTCTTCTTGCCGTAACGATATTTCTCATTGGCAAGAACAAAGCCCTTTGCGAAAAGATAGAGAAGAAGTTTTTCCTTTGATTTTAATCAACTAAAAACGCCTGTCGGCTTCGTGACAGGCGTTTTTTGTGCATGCGGGCAAAATTGTATAAAAAAGTATACAATGTTAAATAAAAAAACAATTGACGCGCCCCGCGGTCATATGATAAAATAAATATGATATCGATATAAAGGAGGCTATTTTATTTGATTAAAGCCCTGATGAAAAAAATCGGCGAAGCACTGACCTCCGTGCTTCCGGTAACGGTGATTGTGTTTATTCTCAATCTGACGCCGCTTGTTAATTTTTCCGCAAAAGAGCTGAAGGTATTTATTATTTCGTCGCTTCTGCTCATTTTAGGAATTGCCCTTTTCAACCTCGGCGCCGACCTCGCCATGACTCCGATGGGAGAGCATATCGGCATAGGTCTGACAAAAACGAAAAAACTCTCGCTTCTGCTGCTCGTATGCTTTGCGATGGGCGTGCTTATAACGGTCGCCGAGCCGGATCTGACAGTCCTCGCAACGCAGGTAAAGGATATTATAAATCCGACGGTTCTGACGGTTTCCGTCGGAGTCGGGGTCGGCATTTTCCTGCTGATATCCGTTTTGAAAATCGTTTTCCGCAAACAGCTTTCAACCCTGCTTATGTTCTTTTATATGATTTTGTTCGCGCTCACGTCTCTTGTCGTCGTGAACGGCAATGCGGATTTCCTTGCCCTCGCCTTTGACTCCGGCGGCGTCACGACAGGACCGATAACCGTGCCTTTTATAATGGCGCTCGGCGTCGGTATAGCGGTAACGCTCGGCGGTCGGAACGTGGAGGAAAACAGCTTCGGTCTGATCGCGATGTGCTCAATAGGACCGATACTTGCCGTCACCACACTCGGCATTTTCGCAAAAGGAAGCATTACATATAAACTCCCCGATTATTCGATTGATTCAAAGCTCGGCAAAAACTTAGGCTCTGCCCTGTTTTCCGTGGCGAAGGAAGTAATGATAGCAATCGGGCTGATTTCGCTGTTTTTCTTCGTTTTGCAGGTGATTTTTCTCAAACTGCCGAGGAAAAAACTCATTCAGATAATCATCGGCATCGCGTATACGGTTATCGGACTTGTGATTTTCCTCACGGCGGTCAACGTCGGATTTATGCCGATAGGCTATAAAATGGGCGCGGAGCTTGCGGAAAATTCGCCTTGGATTATAATTATTTTCGGATTTATCCTCGGCACGGTGGTTGTTCTTGCGGAGCCTGCCGTGCACGTTCTCAACAAGCAGGTTGAAGAAATCACGGGCGGCACGGTCAGTAAATCGTCAATGATGATTGCTCTCTCGCTCGGTGTGGGAATATCAATCGGACTTTCCATGCTCCGCATAGTTTTCGATTTTAGCATACTTTATTATCTTATTCCCGGATATTTTCTTTCTCTCGGGCTTTCGTTCTTCATTCCGGGACTTTATACCGCTATCGCGTTCGACTCCGGCGGTGTTGCAAGCGGTCCGCTTACATCGAGCTTCATTCTTCCGTTTGCTGTCGGCGTTTGCTATGTACTCGGCGGCGAAAGCAAGATAATGTCAAATGCGTTCGGCGTTGTGGCAATGGTCGCAATGACGCCGCTTATAACAATTCAGCTCCTCGGCTTCAAGGCTGTTATGACAAGAAAAGTCAAACAGAAGATTGCCATGAAACGTATTCTTGAAGCTGACGACGAACAGATAATCAACTTTATGTAAGGAGGCTTTTATAATGGACGCAAGAGAAAATTCAAAGAAAAAACAACTCGCCCCGCCTAAGTTAAAGCTCCTTTTCACAATAGTGAACCGTGAAAAAACAGAGCTTTTCACCGCGCTTATTCAGGGGTTTGACGTCAATATGCAGCTGTCCGCAGCGGCAAGAGGAACGGCAACTCAGGAAATTATGCAGATGCTCGGTCTTTCGGACAAAAGCAAGTCGGTTATAATGAGCGTTATACGAGAGGACACGGAGGATACGCTTCTCCGCTTCCTCGATGAAAAATTCCACACGATAAAAAACGGAAAAGGCATAGCCTTCACCGTGTCAATGTCAAGCGTAATCGGCGTTGCGGTGTACCGTTTTCTCAGCAACAACAATGAAGGGAGAATGTAAATGAGTATAATCACAAATTGTCAGGCAATAATGTGCGTTGTCAACTCCGGCTTCGGAGACGCCGTAATGGACGTTGCAAAGGAATTCGGAGCAAGAGGCGGCACGGTTATTCACGCAAGAGGCACGGCAAATTCCGAAGCTGAAAAGCTCTTCGGAATTACAA
>JAHAZT010000088.1 GCA_018383975.1 Eubacteriales bacterium
CCCTTCACCATGCCGCTCGATGAATGTCTGCCCTATATCGACAGCGACCCAGCCTCCGTCAGAGCCAAGGCATATGACCTTGTTCTCAACGGTACGGAGCTTCTCTCCGGCTCAATCAGAATAACCGATTTCGAGCTTCAGCAGAGGATGTTCAAATCCCTCGGACTTACTCCGGAGGAGATTGAAACAAAGTTCGGCTTCCTCGTCGACGCTTACCGTTACGGTGCGCCTCCGCACGGCGGCGCGGGAATCGGTCTTGACCGCCTTTCAATGATTATGTGCGGCGCGGACAGTCTGCGTGACGTTATCGCCTTCCCGAAGGTTCAGAATGCTTCCGAGCCGATGTCCGGTGCGCCGGCGCCCGCAGAGCAGAAGGCTCTCGCCGAGCTTGCCCTCGCGCTCACCGACATTGAATAATCCAACAATGGAAACAAAACTTTTTGAAAAAAAGGACGAGGAATTCGTCTGTGCAAACTGCGGACTTCACGTTCAGCCTCTCGGCTATTCGTGCCGCAATCACTGCCCGCGCTGTCTCTGCTCGCTTCATCTCGATAACAACCCCGGCGACCGCGCGAGCGGCTGCGGGGGGCTTATGATCCCGATTTCCGCCGAACCCGACCCGAAAAAGGGCTATATCATCACCCATAAATGCACAAAGTGCGGGGCGATAAAGCGCAATAAAGCGGCGACGGAAGCCAAAGTTCAGCCGGACGATATCTCGCTTATAATAAAACTGACCGTTGCAAAATGAGAAAAAACAAAAAAATGTGCGTTCCTTCCGAACGCACATTTTTTGTTTCCCCCAAGAATAATCTTTCAATATCTGTCTTTGATTTTCTGTATGCAATCTTTGCAGATGAGCTTGCCGTTGAGGCTCTCAACGTTGTCAGCGTTGCCGCAGAAAATGCAGGAGGGTTCGTACTTTTTGAGAATAATCTTGTCGTTTTCGACAAAAATCTCAACAGAGTCACGATTATTAATCCCGAGGTTCTTTCTGAGCTCAATAGGGAGAACGAATCTTCCGAGCTCATCAATTTTTCTTACCACGCCTGTAGATTTCATGTGTAAACACGCTCCTTTCACAGTGTGTTTATAATGTACCATATTATGTTAGGAAAGTCAAGACTAAATTCGAACAAATGCGAATATTTTGGAATTTTGCTTATTTTTCATATAATTGCAGTCCGAATATGCGATTTTGCTGTATTTTTTTGGATTATTGACTCTGTATATGTCGTCGCGCCGGACGCTTTCATACGGGCAACGCCGGCCGTCAGTCGACCATTTTCACGCTTTCGATTTTTATATAATTTTCCTCGCTGAGGAAGCCCATCGCGGCGCCGTAATAATCATTTGAAAAACCGCCGTTTGCCTTTATGTCCGAGCAGATTTTTTCAATCACGTCCCAGCCTTCCGTTATTCTTCCGAAGGCGGCGTAATTGCCGTCAAGCGACGGCTGAGCGTCATCGGAAAGGACTATGAAAAACTGCGTTGAAGCGGAGTTCGGATCGCTTGAACGCGCCATGGATATGACGCCCGTCTTATGCTCGATTTTGTTATTGACACCGTTTGAAGAGAATTCGCCCTTTATTGTTTCCGTCGATTTTGAGTTCGCTCCGCCCTGAAGAACAAAGCCCTCCTGCATACGGATAAAGTCCGTGCCGTCGAGGAGTCCTTCTTTTGCGAGCTTTTCAAAATGCTTTGCCGTTATCGGAGCGTTTTTATAGTCAAGCTCGATTGTTATTTGTCCGTAATTTTTGATTGTCATAACTGCTTTTTTGGTTTTGCTTCCGCACGACGTAAACACAAGCGCAAGCATTATAAGCGCGAGTATCGCCGCTGAAATTCTGATTTTTTTCATTGGTTTGTCTCCTGTTGTTTTTTTATCATTATATCAGATAATTATGCAGACTTCAAGTCCAAAGCGTGAACATTCGGCTTTCAATATTGACAAATTGCTCCCTTGCGGATAAAATAAAGGGGACAGAATTAAAATTCAAAGTCGCGGACAGAATATGAAAAAAGTCCGCTCCGGAGGAAAACGTGAAAAAAACAATAGCGGTATTCATTCTTCTGGCGTCTCTTCTTCTCGTGTCGTGCGGGAAGGGCGCGTCGGTATCGTATAACGAAATACGTCGCAGGCTCGACCCCGCAACGGTCTTTGCGGACGGAAGGTCCTCTTCGTTTACGGAGGTTCTTACCTTTTTCGGCAACGACGGCAAACCCCCCGCATATTCATATTCCGTATGCCTTTTCCCTTCGGACGACAAGGCATATGAATACGGCGTTGTTCAGAGCGACGGCAATTTTTCTCTTTACGCCGTCGACGGCAGAGTTTTTACAAAAAAGGACGGCAAAACGTATTCCCTGATTCTGATGTCGCAGACGTACAGAGAGTATATCGACGGTTACCTCTCCTGTGAAAACGATTTCGACAGGCTTTCATACCGTCAGCTCAGTTCCAAAAAATATTCCGGCGGCAAAACAGAGGTTTCCTATTCCGCGGACATGACAATCGCCCTTGCGGCGAAATATTCCTCGCTCGGATTTTCCGTCGGTGACAGGATAATCGCAACCTATGAAATTCACGGCGACCACATAACGGACAGGGTCACATATTCGCTGAAAAAATCGGACGGGACGGAAAAACCGTTCCTTTGCAGGGAGTTTTCGTATTCGGAGAAGCTGCCGGAATTGCCCGTTCCCGCTCCTGACACCGCAAAAGTGACGGTCATCTTCAATTACGGCGCGGAAAATGAAACAAAATCTGTTTTTCATGCGCAAAAAGGATGCTTTCTCGGAATAAGTCGCGGCAGTATAAAGTCGACATTTTATACGGACGCGGCGCTTTCCTCTGTTTTTTCACCCGATGAAACTCTTATCGAAGGCGATATAACCCTCTATGCCGCGGGCAACTGATTTTTTCCGTTTTTCAGAGAAAAATTTATCGCAAAGCTATTGACAAGCGGTTTTGCTTATGATATAATTCATTTCGCCGACGCGGAAAGCGTCTGCGGAATATGCTGGTGTGGCTCAATGGCAGAGCAGCTGATTTGTAATCAGCAGGTTGTTGGTTCGACTCCGATCACCAGCTCCAAAGCCTTGTGCATTCTGTGTGCGGGGCTTTATAATTGGGAGCGTTCCCGAGCGGCCAAAGGGGGCAGACTGTAAATCTGTTGTCAGTGACTTCGGTGGTCCGAATCCACCCGCTCCCACCAAAAATCCCGTGCATTCGCGCGGGATTTTTTCTTTGCGCAATGCCGGAAACAACAAAAAAGCACGCCGTGCGTGCTTTTTCTGGTGCCGATGGCGGGGGTCGAACCCGCATGCCCGTGAGGGCAACAGATTTTGAGTCTGTCACGTCTGCCAATTCCATCACATCGGCACGGGCAAACACTATTATAACACAAAAAATGCAAAAATCAATAGTAAATTTTGCGACGCGGGCAAAAAACGCATCCTCAATATACAAAATAACTTGACAAAAACTTTATTTTTATATATAATCGTATTTGTTGAAAATAAGCGCAATATAATCATTATAAGTATAGTCTTGCTAAAAACAGAACGGA
>JAHAZT010000029.1 GCA_018383975.1 Eubacteriales bacterium
CAATATATTCTCTCCATTCGGAAGTATTATAATATAAATTCTTTCGGTTGTAAATGATTAGATAAAAATTTTTTTGCAAAAAATAATATAAATAAGGCTTGCGGGGAGAAATTTTATGAAAGAAAAAGAAAACGAGACGTTGACAGACGAAAAATCCGGAAATATTATATCGTTCGGAGCGGTCAGAGGGCACGGCGGGATAATCACCGTGACGATAATCGGGCAGGTTGAGGGGCATTATCTTCTGCCGGAAACGCAGAAAACAACCAAATATGAGCATGTCCTGCCGCTTCTCGCGTCTGCCGAGCAGGACGAAAACGTCAAGGGGATAATCGTGATGATAAACACCGTCGGAGGCGACGTTGAAGCCGGACTTGCGATAGCGGAAATGCTGGCGGGAATGAACACTCCGACGGTATCAATCATTCTCGGCGGAGGACATTCAATCGGACTGCCGATAGCCGTCGCATGCAAAAAGAGCTTTGCCGTTCCCAGCGCGACGCTCACAATTCATCCCGTCCGCATTTCCGGCACGGTGCTCGGAGTGCCGCAGGCGTTTGCGTCGCTTGAAAAAATGCAGGAGAGGGTCAGCGGGTTCATAGTCGGTCACAGCAGAATAAAAAGGGACGTGCTTGACGGGCTGATGATGAACACCGGAGAGCTGACGACGGACGTCGGCAGTGTGATAAGCGGCGAGGAGGCAATCAAAATCGGACTTATAGACGAGCTGGGCGGAATTGCCGACGCGTTTTCGGCTGTCCGGTCGATGGCGGAAAAAAAGCTCAAATAACAGATTTTTCTTGATTTGCGGAGAAAATTGTGATATAATAAGCGTCGAAACAAAAAACGGGGGCGGTATCTTATGGCTTTTGACGCTTTGAATACGGTTGCGGTGTCACGGACGGAAAAATATGACCCGACGGAGCTTTGCGGCATATTTTTGCGTCATTTTGAGCTTCTCGGAATTGATAAATCGACGTTCGAGGGGAAAAAGGTTGTGATAAAACCGAATCTCGTCATGAAAAAATCGCCGGAATATGCGGCGACGATTGCCCCCGCCGTTCTGGACGGGCTTCTGTCCGTGCTTGACATTTTCGGCTGCAAACCGACGGTTGCCGAAAGCCCCGGCGGAGTTTACAGCGCGTCGCGCCTTGAAGGAATTTACAAGGTCTGCGGCATTACGGACGTCTGCAAAAAGCACGGCACGATGCTCAATCTTGACACGACTTGGAAAAGAATGTCGTCGGAGAGCGGCAGGCTCGTAAAGAGCTTCAATATAATCACGCCCATCGCGGACGCCGACGTGATAATCGACCTCTGCAAACTGAAAACGCACTCGCTGACGGTTATGAGCGGTGCGGTGAAAAATCTTTTCGGCACGATACCCGGCATTGAAAAATTTGAAGCGCACGCGTCATATCCAGAATACAGCGATTTTGCCGCAATGCTCTGCGACCTCTGTTTTATGCTTTGCGAAAGCAAGACCGTCATTGCCGTTACGGACGCGATAATCGGTATGGAGGGGAGCGGTCCGACGGCGGGCGAGCCGAGAAAATTCGGCTTTGTATCGACGAGCGTAAACCCGTTTGCTTCCGACCTTCTCTCCGCAAAGGTTCTCGGCTTTGACGACAAGGTGACGACGCTTTCCGAAAGCATAAACCGCGGGCTCTGCCCGAAAAAGGCGGAGGAGCTTGTCATTCTCGGAGACGAGGCTCCGTCTGTTGAAAACGTAAAGGTTGCAGAGGGAAGCAACAGCAGTATGAAGGCTCTGAAATTTTTCTCGCGCGGAAAAATCGGCAGAATGTTTATGCCGAAGCCTCAGGTGAATGTCGATATCTGCCGCGGCTGCGGCGACTGTGTGCATTCGTGTCCGCAAAAGACGATAGATCTTGTTAAAACGGGACACGGGTCAAAGGCTAAAATAAATCCGTCAAACTGCATAAGATGTTATTGCTGTCAGGAGCTTTGCCCGTTTCTGGCGATAAATATAAAACGCAACTTCTTCACAAAGGCGATAAGCAAAATCAAATAATCCGGAGATACATAGTTTATGGAAAACGGAAAAATTACAATACTGGCACCGGCAAAAATAAATCTCTATTTCGGGGTCACGGGAATGAGGGCGGACGGCTATCACGAGGTTGAAACCGTTTTGCAGACGGTGAACCTTTTTGACAGGATAACCGTCGCCGTTTCTGCCGGCGAGGGCAGGCAGATTTCCGTCCTCTGCAGGGAGCTTGCGGATCTTCCGCAGGAGAAAAATCTCGCCTATAAGGCGGCGGAGGCGTTCCTTTCCGCCGCAGATGACGAAAACATAAGAGTTGAAATATCAATCGAAAAGAAAATTCCCGATAAGGCGGGCTTCGGCGGCGGCTCATCCGACGCGGCGGCTGTGATTATCGCGCTCAACACTCTTTCCGGCGACAGATTTTCAATGGCGGAGCTTTTCGGTATCGGGGCTTCCGTCGGTGCGGACGTACCGTTCTGCATAAAAAAGGGCACCGTCAAGGCGACGGGCTTCGGAGAAATGCTTGAAAGCTGCGCTCCCATGCCGGACTGCTGTATTCTTCTTGCCGTTCCGAACGGAGAAAAAACGTCGACAGCGGAGGCGTATGCCTCCATAGGCGGCGGCGAGAAAGAATCCACCCTCCCCGCAATGCTTTCCGCGCTTTCCGAATGTGACCTTCAAAAGATATCCGATGCGATGAGAAACGATTTTGAAAGCGTGCAGAGTGCGGGCAGTCCTTCGGCAAGGCTGAAAAACCGTCTCGTTTCGCTCGGCGCGCGAGCGGCGATGCTTTCCGGCTCCGGAGCGGGCGTTTTCGGGATTTTTAACTCGGTCAGAGAGGCGAAAGCCGCAAAAGAAGAAATTGAAAATGACGCAAGGGCGTTTGTCTGCGCTCCCGCAAGGCGCGACTACGCATATATTGAAAAATGATGACAGACAACAAAAAACAAGAGAAAAAGCCTATGCAATCGTCGTGCGAGACGTGCGAATTTTATATCTATGACGACATAACCGATGAATTTATCTGTGACGTCAGTCTTGACGAGGACGAAATGGCGGATTTCATCTGCGGGCAGACAAAACGTTGTCCGTATTATCGCTATTACGACGAATACAAAAGCGTTCAGAAACAAAACTGACCTTCTTTTCTTCGAGAAGAAAAGTAGGCAAAAGAAACTTCAGTTATCGGGAAGTCTGTGCAAAGTTTTAATTATCTGTACAGACAGGGCTTGCAAAAAGGCAAAAGAAACTTCAATAATTGTATTGCTCAAATTTTATAATTTATAATTTGCAATTAAAAAAACAGAGGTGATTTCTCATCTCTGTTTTTATTTCGGACAACATTTGCTCCGTCTGTCGCTTTTCATTTCACCGAATGATAAAAATCCAGCGTTTTGAAGCTTCTTTCCAGATGACAAAGCAGATATTTTTCGCATGTATTTGAAAATTCGTCCATGGCGTCGTCCTTTAAGTCAAAGGCAAAAAGCCTCTCCGTCCGACAGTAAACAACGTATCTCATCGCCGCAAAAACGGACGGTGAAAACGGTATTATCAGATGTGCGTGCGAATAAATGCCCTCTGCCTCGCTGGTACGTCCGGCTTCCGTATCAAAATCGGCTTCCTTTGCCCGATAGCACGACTCACAGCAGAAATATCCGCCCTCAACGTCAAAATAATACGTATCCGCATCTGCCTTGCCGCATCTTTCACAGCCGACAAGATTCGGCATGAAGCCCGCCTCGGAAACCGCCCTCAATTCAAAAGCCGCCTTTATCTGCGTCATGGGTTTTATTTTTTTCGCAATACAGTAAAGACTGTTCAGCACGAGTCGCAAAAGCTCCGGCTCCGGCTGATCCTCCAATGCGATATCGCACGCCACGTCGGCAATATACGCCGCAAGCGCAGAGCCTTCAAGCGTATCTCTTATGCCGAAAAAGCATTCCGCCCTGCCCGCCTCGCGAAGATAATATTTGTCGTGCATCGTGTTTACCGTAAGCGCCGAATAGGCATACACCTGACTTGCGACGAAATTCGGGCTTTTCAGTCGCTTTGCGCCGTGCGCATATACGGATATTTTCCCCAGCTCTGCGGTCAGCACGGTCAGCATTTTGTCATATTCGCCGACGTCCACCTCGCGCAGCACCACTCCGTTTACGGTTGTTATCTTCTGAGCCATCCCGTCAGAATTCCTCTCTCTTGAAGCCCAGATTTCCGACGGCGAAATCGGATTCGCGCCAGTTTTCCTTGACCTTCACCCAAAGGTCGAGATAGACCTTCATTCCGAAGAACGCTTCAAGATCCTCCCTTGCCATCTCGCCGACCTTCTTCAGCGTTGCGCCGCCCTTGCCGATGATTATCGGCTTATGAGACGCTTTTTCGCAGAATATCTCCGCGCGGATTGAAAGGAGCTTCGGGGTTTCCTTCCATTCCTCAATTACAACGGCAACCCCGTGCGGGATTTCCTCATTCAGAAGACGCAGCAGCTTTTCTCTGATGAATTCAGCTGCGATCTGTCTCTCCGGCTGATCGGTTATCATGTCGTCCGGGAAAATCCATTCGTCCGTTTCGGTTGCGTATTTATCGATCTCATCGAAAATTATGCTTGTATTGTCGCCGTTTTTTGCCGATATGGGAATGACGGCGGCAAAGTCGTATTTGCCGGAAAAGCGCAGAATCGTATCGCCTATCTGTTCCGCGCGGCTTATGTCCGTCTTGTTTACGAGGAGCACGACGGGCACGTCGATTTCCTTGAAGCGCTTCATAAGGTTTTCTTCAATCGGACCTATTCTGTCACCGGCGGAAACGATATACAGGATAAGGTCGACTCCCGTTGCGGCGTCCGACGCGGCACGCATCATAAAGGATCCGAGCTTGTCCTGCGGTTTATGTATGCCGGGGGTATCGAGGAAAACATACTGCGTATCGCCTCTCGAAGTTATCCCCGTTATTTTCGTACGTGTTGTCTGCGGCTTGTTTGACACTATGGCTATTTTTTCTCCGAGCAAGGTGTTGAGCAGGGTTGATTTGCCGGTATTTGCCCTGCCGATTATCGCCGTGAATATTGTTTTTTTCATTTATTTTCTCTCCTGTCCGATAGATGATAATATCGCTTCCTGCTTGTCCTGCATAAGCCTTTCCTCTTCCTCGCTGCGCTCGTGGTCATAACCGAGCAGGTGCAATGTCGAATGTACGGAGAGAAACGCAATTTCCCTTTCGGGGCTGTGACCGTACATCTCCGCCTGCTCCATCGCCCGTTCAACGGAAATGACTATATCTCCGATGACGGCGCATCCGTTCGCCTCGTCTGTATCCCATTCCGAGTCGTCCTCGGAGAGAATGGGAAACGAGAGAACGTCCGTCGGGGCGTCCTTGCCTCTGTATTCGCGGTTCAGCTCCCGTATGCCTTCATTGTCCGTAAAGGTGACGGAAACCTCGGCGGGAAGCGGAAAATTTTCGCTTTTCAGCGTCTGACTTACCGCAAGGCGTATCAGTTTTTTCATTTCATTCGTCACGGGGAGCTTTTTCTGATTGTTCTGAAAATATATCTCGTTATGATATCTCATTTCTGTTCTCCTCCGCTCTTTCTGACCCTGAATTTTTCCGGAGGTCTTTTTGTCTCCCGCTCGTATTTGTCATAAGCGAGAATTATCTTCTGCACGAGCTTGTGACGCACAACGTCCCTCTCGGAAAATTCGTGAATTGCTATTCCTTCTATTCCGCGGAGAATTTTAGCCGCCTCCGCGAGTCCGCTCTTTTTGCCGAACGGAAGGTCGGTCTGGGTGATGTCGCCCGTCACAACCGCTTTTGATCCGGAGCCGAGACGCGTAAGAAACATTTTCATCTGTTCGGGGGTTGTATTCTGCGCCTCGTCGAGAATGATGAATGAGTCGTCAAGCGTTCTTCCCCTCATATATGCAAGCGGAGCAATTTCAATCGTGCCCCGTTCAAGGTGCTTCTGATATGTTTCCGCGCCGAACATTTCAAACATGGCGTCGTAAAGCGGACGGAGATACGGATTTATCTTGCTCTGCAGATCGCCGGGAAGAAAACCGAGTCGCTCGCCGGCTTCAACGGCGGGTCTTGTGAGAATTATTCTTGAAACTTCTTTGTTGCGAAGGGCTGTCGACGCGGCGGCAACTGCGAGAAAAGTCTTTCCCGTTCCTGCCGGACCGAGCCCCAGAATAATCGTATTTTTCTTTATGGCGTCTATATATTTCTTCTGACCGACCGTTCGCGCTTTGATGGGCTTGCCCCTTGTCGTGACGCATATACAGTCATCGCCGAAGCGTTCGAGCGGCTCGCCGCTGCGGACGGTATTTATGACGTAATCAACACTCTGTTCCGAAAGGTCGGTTCCCATTTTCACCATTGAATAAAGATATTCAAGGGCGGAAAATGCGGAAAGGAGCGTATCGCTGTCCTCGCCGCGAAGAATAATTGCGTCGCCTCCGCCGCGATCGCTTTCCCTGTTCGTTATGCTGATGCCGAACGCCTTTTCCAGCTTTGCGGCATTGATATCAAAATTGCCGAAAAGGTTTGCCGTCTGCTCCATATTTTCCGTATAAAGAATTTTTTCGTACATTTATTTTTCTCCGTCCGTTTTGATAAATATTTCGCTTGTTATATCCGCTATGCAGTCGATATCCGCATAGAGCGTAAGAATTCCGTCGTTTATTTCCGTGCGCTCCTCTCTTGCGAGAATCTGCGCCTCGGAAAGTGTTTTTTCGGTCTGCCCTGCAAGCTCTTTTTCTGCAATCGACAACGCCTGCTCCTCGCTGATTTTCTCCGTTTCCGTCACATATTCGGAATACGTCGTCTTTATGATGAATACAGGCAACTCCACTCTGTCGAAAAGGCAGAGCCTTTTTTCTTCCTCTATTGTATCATATTTTTCAAAAGAAATATCATTATTTGAGAAAAGATTTATTTTTTTTGCAAAAAATCTGATAGTTACCCTTGTTTTTTTCTCTCCCGTGCGGCTCTTTTTCTCCCGAACAAGCGGAACCTCCGCCGTAAACGATCGACTTATCCTTGCATAAATCTCTCCCCTTGCGCGGACGAGCCGATATCCGACCGCCTGCGAATCTATCACGCCGGAGACAAGAAGTTGTCCCTTTTTCACAATCTGCCCCTTTTTCACCGTCGGCATTCCGCCGCGGACTTCAATTGACTCAATCTGTCCGTCACAGTTTGCGACAAGGTTTGACGGCAGAGAAATATTTTCAACGTCCTTTTCCTTCCTTTCGCGCACGACAACCTCGGCAACCGTCCCGCGCAGATTTATACTTGCGTATGAAAGCTCCTCCGTGTCAATGACAAGCTCGTTTTCGAGTCTCATTGTATCTATATTCGGTATATACGCGCCGATATAAAGCCCGTAGCCTTCAAGTGTTTTGAGAATTTCCTTTTCGGAAAGTCCCGTCTGACCCGAAACATTTATGTCCCATACAAAAAACGATGACGCGGCGAGAAGCGCGGCACAAAGCACCGCGCCGATAAAAAATCCTATCCGCATTTTATATCCCGACGCGAAAGCAAAAAGTCCCCGACGAGTGACGCGTTCGTCTTCAATCGTCATTTCTGCAGTCAGGGCAACATATTTCCGGAAAGCGTCCGGTTCAAGACAAAAGCCGACGAGTCCTCCGCCTTCTGCCTTCACCCCGTAAAACGGGACGTTGTTCTTCATCAGAACGTTCAGCGCGCGACAGACCGATTCCGCCCTTGCGGTGACGGTATACGAGCCGCGCAGATATTCGTATATTTTCCCCATATCAGCAGAACGTGAGCGATTTTATCCTGCCCGCGACGGAGATTTTTCCGTAACCCGCCCATCGCAGGCAAAGCTCTTCTCCGCAGACGGAAAGCTCTCCTCTGCGGATATTCAGCCGGACTTCTTCCGTCGAATAAAAGCATATTCCGAGGCAACCGCACACAAGCACCTCCTCCCTGCCTGAAATTTCAATTCCGAGGGTGTTTATTTCGGGCAAAATTTTCTTTTTCAAGCTTTACCTCCCGTAAAAATACTTATCGTTTTCTTTGCATATCTATTGTATGCGGGAGGTGATTTTTATAAAACTTTCAAAACGTTTTCCCTCTGTATTTATTTTTTCGGCGGCTCTCGCCGTCATGATTTTTTCCGTTCTTTTCCCTGCGGAAACGGCAGAAGCCGCAAAGGACGGCCTTTCTCTCTGCGCGGAAAAGGTTATCCCCTCGCTGTTTATGTTCATATGCGCGGCAAGGCTGATTTCAAAAAGCGGCATTGAACGTCTCTTTGAAAAATGTAAACTTTTGCTTGCATTTTTCGGGGTTTCCCCAGCGGGAATGACAGTTGTTTTCACGGGATTTTTATGCGGCTTTCCTTCGGGTGCGACCGTCGCCGCGGAGCTTTGCAAATCAAAGCTGATGACCTCCGAAGAAGCGTGTTCTCTTCTGCCTTTTACAAACTGCGCAGGTGCGGCGTTTCTTATAGGTGCGGTCGGCAGTTCGATGCTCGACGACACAAAGGCGGGCGTCGTGCTTTTTATAACACAGAGTGTAACCTCGGCTTTACTGCTGACTTTAAGTGCGCCGCGCCGGCGCGCGTGCCTTGCATGCGCTTTTCCGCCCCCGCCGCACAAAAATTCAGATGCCGGAAAAAGCTGCGGAGCGGCGGGGGCGGTTGCCTCCGCCGTGGCGGAGGGCGGCGCGGCGACTGTCGCAATAACCGCCTTTGTCACGTTCTTTCGCGTGCTGACGGCAATGACTGCGAAAATTATAAAAATTCCCGCCGTAACAAACCTTTTTGCATGCATTTTTGAGGTCACATGCGGACTTGCCGGACTTTCCGCATATTATACGTCAAAGCCGATGATGACAATCGCTCTTTCCGCGGCGGCTGTCGGTTTTTCGGGACTTTCCGTTATGGCGCAGGTTTTTGAAAGAGCGTCGGACGCAAAAATAAAAACCGGCGGATATTTTGCGGGAAAGCTCGTCCTCTCGCTTGCAATGGCAATCATGTCCGTCCCGATATACAAAATTTTTTATGAAAACAATACAAAAATCGCGGTGATATTGTGCGTGTTTTTGTTTGCGACAACGATTGCGCACATTCTGCGGGAAAAACTTTCAAAAAGGGGTAGAAAAATAAGAAGTTATGATATATAATTAGCTTATAATAGTCTGTACGGACGAAATTTCATGCGGAGGCGCATTATGCGGAATAAAAAGACAATCGAAAAAGAAGAACGCCTTTGCGCTTTTTGCGAAAAAGGTACTCCCGTACCCGGCGGAGAATTCGTCATATGCCGGAAAAAGGGACTTGTCGACGAAAGATTTTCGTGTCGGGCTTTCTCATATGACCCGCTCAAACGCAAGCCGCAAAGAAAAGAAACAGACGTATTTTGTGAATTTGTAAATATCGACGATGAAACATAACAATTTTGAAAAAGCGATAGTAACGCTTGAATTTGATAAGATAAAACAAATGCTCTGCGACGTTGCGCCGACAGCCGGAGCAAAAAGCATGGCTCTTTCGCTTATGCCCTCCGCAAGCGCCGCCGAGGTGCGGACTCTCCTTGCCGAAACGGACGCGGCAAAGGCAATGCAGGCGCTCAAGGGCATGCCCCCGTTTTACGGCATAGCGGACGTGACGGACTCGCTCGAAAGAGCCGACAAGGGCGCCGTTCTTTCAACAAGGGAGCTGCTTGATATCGGCTCGGTGCTGCGTGCGGCAAGAGGCTTGCGTGAATACGCAAATCTTTCCCATAGCGAAGAAAACGCATTGACGGAATATTTTTCCCGTCTCGTTCCGAACAAATATCTTGAAGAAAAAATTTCGGTTTGTATTCAGAGCGAGGACATGATAAGCGACGCCGCGAGCGAAAAGCTGGCAAACATCCGTCGCCATATAAGAATTGAAAATTCCCGCGTCCGCGAGATTCTGCAAAAGTATATCACAAGTCCCGAATACTCAAAGCACCTTCAGGAGCAGATTGTCACCATGCGTGACGGAAGATACGTCATTCCCGTCCGCGCGGAGAGCAAAAATGAGATAAGAGGTCTTGTTCACGATACATCGGCTTCGGGCGCGACGCTCTTCATCGAGCCGCTTTCCGTTGTTGAAGCAAACAACAATCTCCGTGTGCTTGAAACAAAAGAGCGCGACGAAATCGAGCGGATTCTCGCCGAGCTTTCAGCCGACGCGTCTGCCGCCGCAGGCGGAATAATAGCAAACTACGAAAACATCACCCTGCTTGCATTCGCCTTTGCAAAAAGTCAGCTCTCGCTGAAAATGGAGGCTTCGGCACCGATAATTTCGGATAAATGCGAGCTTGAAATATTCGAGGGACGTCATCCCCTTCTCCGGACGGAAAAGGTCGTGCCGATAAACGTTTCCCTCGGCAAAAATTTTGATACTCTCGTCATCACCGGCCCGAACACCGGCGGCAAGACCGTCGCGCTGAAAACAATCGGCCTTTTCTCGCTTATGGCAGGCTCCGGACTTCATATTCCGGCGGCGTCCGGCTCAACGATGTGCGTCTTTTCCGACGTCCTCGCCGACATCGGCGACGAGCAGAGCATTGAGCAGTCGCTTTCGACATTCTCTGCGCACATGGTGAACATTGTCGACATTCTCTCAAAGGTCAGCCCGAAGACGCTCGTGCTTCTGGACGAATTGGGAGCGGGGACGGACCCTGTCGAGGGTGCGGCTCTCGCCGTTTCGATACTTGAAGCCGTCAGAGAGAGCGGTGCGCTCTGCGCCGCGACAACTCACTATGCGGAGCTGAAATCCTTCGCCATTGAAACGGACGGCGTCTGTAACGCCTCCTGCGAATTTGACGTAAAAACCCTTCGCCCGACGTATCGGCTGATAATCGGCACGCCTGGACGGTCAAACGCTTTCGCAATTTCGGAGCGGCTGGGCATATCGAAGAAAATCATCGACCGCGCACAGCGTTACGTTTCCGGCGAGGACAAGCGTTTTGAAAACGTAATCGAGCAGCTTGAAAAAACAAGAGCAGAAGCCGAAAAGGCAAAATCGGAAGCCGAAAAGCTCCTCGCCGAGGCGAAAAAAGAGCGGCTTGAAACCGCCGGACAGACAGACGCTCTCCGTCGGCAGGCGGAAAAGGAGCTTGAAAAAGCCCGCGCAACCGCCGTGCGCACAGTCGAAAGTGCAAAGGCGTCGAGCGCATTCATATTCGAGCAGATGGACAAGGTTGCAAAAGCAAAGGAAAAGCCCAATCTCCGCGAGGAAATGGACAGGGCGCGCGCGGAAATACGCAAAAATCTGCGTGAAAACGAGGACACGCTCAATCCCGTCGTCGAAAGGACGGCGGAAGGATATGTTCTGCCCAGAACGCCCGTTGCGGGGGACAAGGTTATAATCGTCAGCGTCGGACAGCACGGAGAAGTCGTTTCCGAGCCGGATGCTGCGGGAAATATCGCCGTCAGAGTCGGCTCTGCGATAATGAAAACCAAGCTCAAAAATCTTATGTTCGACGAGCGCGCCGATAAAAAACAGAAGGGTGGCGCAAAAGCCACCGTCGGCACCTCCGCGACGTTCTCTCCGGAAATTGACCTCCGCGGAATGTACGGAGACGACGCCGAGCTTGCGCTTGACAAATACGTCGATGACGCGAAGCGCGCGGGCGTGCACGAAATACGCATTATACACGGAAAGGGCACGGGAGCCCTCCGCAAAGCCGTTCAGGCTTTCCTCCGCTCCGACAAGCGCATTGCGAATTTCCGCATCGGCAACTGGGGCGAGGGCGACACCGGCGTGACAATAGCAGAACTGAAATAACCGTACTTTTCTTTGAAAAGAAAAGTAGGCAAAAGAAACTTCAATTATCAGGGGATAATTATCCCTCTCTTGCGAGAGAGGGGGGACCGCGATAGCGGTGGGTGAGTAGTCGGGTTAGCATTTTGGCAAGGTATTCCGGCAAACGGCTTGTAAACACCTCATCCGTCAGCCTACGGCTGCCACCTTCTCCCACTGGAGAAGGCTAAATGAGCCTCCCTTGTGTAAAGGGATTTGCAAGTATGCGAAGCATGCTTGCAGGCCTCGCCGAGAGGGGTTCAGGGTGACCACGAGCACTTATAAATAGCCTCCCCTGTGTAAGGGGAGGGGGACCACGAAGTGGTGGAAGGGTTGTAAAAAAACAATCCTTTACATCCCACAACGGAAATAAACATACGAAAGGAAAAAACTTATGAAAAAACTCAAAATGCTTGCCATAGACCTCGGCGCGTCGAGCGGACGCGGCATAGTCGGCTCTTTTGACGGAGACAAAATCGAACTGCGTGAAAATCACCGTTTTTCAAACGACCCCGTCATAAACGCCGGAATGTTCAACTGGGATATTCTCCGCATTTTCTTTGAAATAAAGGAGTCGATGAGGCAGTGCGCCCTTTCGGATGACAAGGATATTGCGTCAATGGGTATCGACACCTGGGGCGTTGACTTCGGTCTGCTTGACTCAAAGGGTCATCTCCTCGGCAATCCCACCCATTACAGAGACGAGCGCAACCTCGGTATGGCTGAATATTCATATAAATTCGTTCCGCGTGACGAGCTTTACGCAAGAACAGGCATACAGACGATTGATTTCAACAGTCTTTTCCAGCTTCTCGCGATAAAAAAAGACACCCCCGAACTTCTTTCGATAGCAAAGGACATGCTCTTCATCCCCGACCTGCTCAACTATTTCCTCACGGGAAACAAGCAGACGGAATATACGATAGCTTCAACCGGTCAGCTCCTTGACGCCGGCGCGCGCGATTGGGCTTGGGATCTTATAAAGCGTTACGGCTTGCCGGAAAACATCTTCCGCAATATTGTTATGCCCGGCACGCCCTGCGGCTCGCTCCTTTCACAGGTGAAGGAGGAAGTCGGCGGGATTGACCCGAAGGTTATCTCCGTTGCGGCGCACGATACAGGCTCCGCCGTTGTTGCGGTTCCCGCAAAGGGCGAAAAATTCATCTTCATAAGCTCCGGAACGTGGTCCATTATGGGCACGGAAACAAAGCAACCCGTTATCAGCGAAAAGTCGAACGAATACAACTTTACAAACGAGGGCGGTTACGGCGGCACGATCCGCTTCTCAAAGAACATAACGGGGCTCTGGCTTGAACAGGAATCACGCCGTCAGTGGGCGAGAGAAGGCAAAAAATACAGCTATGACGAGCTTTCCGATATGGCTCTCACGGCAAAGCCGCTCCGTTTCCTCGTCAATCCCGACGAGCCTGTGCTCGGTATTCCGGGAAACATTCCGCAAAGAATAAGAGAATATTGCCAGAAGACCGGTCAGGGCACGCCGGAAACAATGGGCGAAATCGTCCGCTGCATATTTGACAGTATCGCCCTGCGCTATCGCTGGGTCATTGACAGAATCGACGAGATGTGCGGAGAAAAGCTCCCCGCGATAAACATCGTCGGCGGCGGCACGAAAGAAAAAATGCTTTCCAAATTTGCGGCAACGGCTTGCAAGCGTCCCGTTTACACAGGCCCCGTCGAAGCGACGGCAATGGGCAACATTGCGGCGCAGGCTATCGCTATGGGTGAGCTGCGCGACCTTTCCGAGGCGAGAGAGGTTATTGCCCGCTCGACGGAAATGGGCGAATATTACCCCATAACTGCAGAAGAGGCAATGTGGGACGAAGCATACGAGCGCTTCTGCAAACTTGTTTGAAAATAAAATCCGAAAAGGAGAAAAGATATGGCAAACACGGCATACGAACTTGCGAGAGCAAGATATGCACAGATAGGCGTCGACACCGATGCGGCTATCGAAAAACTGAAAACCATTCCCGTTTCCCTGCACTGCTGGCAGGGCGACGACGTCACGGGCTTTGACCACGACGGTCCGCTCACGGGCGGAATTCAGACGACGGGAAACTACCCCGGCAAGGCAAAAACTCCTAAGCAGCTTATGGCTGATATGGACAAGGCAATGTCGCTCTGTCCCGGAAAGAAAAAACTCAATCTTCACGCCTGCTATGCGATCTTTGAGCCGGGAGAATTTGTCGACAGAGATAAAATCGAGCCGAAGCATTTCAAAAAATGGGTCGACTTTGCAAAGGAAAGAGGTATGGGCATTGATTTCAACCCCACGTTTTTCTCTCATCCTATGGCAAAAAACGGTCTGACGCTCACAAGTCCGGACGAGGAGGTCAGAAAGTTCTGGGTTGAGCACGGCAAAGCCTGCATAAGAATTTCGGAATATTTCGCAAAGGAAACGGGTATTCCCTGCGTTATGAATATATGGATAGGCGACGGCTACAAGGACGTTCCCGCGGACAGAATGGGTCCGAGAATGAGATATAAGCAGTCTATTGAGGAAATTCTTTCCGAGCCGTTTGACAAAAACCTCGTAAAGCCCTGCGTTGAATCCAAGGTGTTCGGCATAGGCGTTGAAGCGTATACTGCCGGCTCTGCCGAGTTTACGCTTTCCTTCGCCGCCATGCACGACGGTTGCCTGCCCCTTATGGACAACGGTCACTATCATCCGACGGAGGTCGTTTCCGACAAAATTCCCGCTCTGCTCTGCTTCTTCCCGGAGATTGCTCTCCATATCACGCGCGGTATCCGCTGGGACTCCGACCACGTTCTCACCTTTGACGACGAAACAAGAGAAATGGCAAAGGAGATCGTCCGTTGCGACGCTCTGGACAGAGTTTATATGGCGCTTGACTATTTTGACGCAAGCATCAACCGCGTTGCGGCGTGGACTGTCGGCTTCCGCAGCTGGCAGAAGGCTCTCCTCTCCGCGCTCTGCACACCGAACGCAGCCCTCAAAGCACTTCAGGACGAAAACCGTCTCACAGAGCTTTTCGTAATGCACGAAGAGCTGAAAACGCTCCCCTTCGGCGCAGTCTGGGACGAATACTGCGAGAGATGCGGCATTCCCGCCGGCGCAAAGTGGTTTGAAGAGGTTGAAAAATACGAAAAAGAAGTATTGCTTAAAAGATAATGCGCAAAATATCCGTAAATAAACCTCAAAGGATATTTACGGATGAAAAAACTTATTGCTCTCCTGCTCCTGCTTGCGACGCTTTTGCCGTCGCAGGCAAGGGCGGAGGAAGCTGTCGTAACAATCGCCGCCGCAGGCGACAATCTCATTCATTCAAGCATTTTCCGGGACGCAAAAACAGCCGATGGCTATGATTTTTCCCCGATATACAAACGTGTTTCCAAAATTATATCGTCTGCCGACGTTGCGTATATCAATCAGGAAACGCCCCTCGGAACGAGCGGCTTTTCGGGTTATCCGCACTTCTGCACGCCGTGCCGTATGGCTGACGACCTTGTAAATGCGGGCTTTGACGTCATCGGCATTGCAAACAATCATATGCTTGACAGAGGAGACGACGGTCTGCGGTTTACAAGAGACTATATCGCCGAAAGGGCTGAAGCCGTCATAGGCTATGACAGGGACAGCATTGCCGTAATTGAGAGAAAAGGTGTAAAGCTCGCCTTTGTGCAGATGACCTATTCAACCAACTGCGACGGGCAGAGCGATATTCCGCGCCTGTCGTTTTCCCTCTGCGAAAGGCTGATAAAGAAAGCAAAGGAGAAGGCAGATGCCGTCATCGTCTGCGTTCATTTCGGGGACGAGTTCGATTCCGGCAGAGCGATGAGCGTCTTTCCGACAAATGAAAAGCAGGAGGAATACGCGCGGTACATTGCAGACTGCGGAGCGGATATCATCATCGGCACGCACCCGCACGTTCTGCAAAGAACGGAATGGCTGAAAAGAAAAGACGGCGGGCGGACGCTCTGCGTTTATTCGCTCGGGAATTTCCTTTCAAACATGCGCTACGGAGCGCAGATGCTCGGCGGGATACTGACGGCGGAGATAGTCAAAGAAAAGGGCGGGGTCACCGTCCGGAATGCAAAAATCGTCCCGACGGTATGCCATTTCAACTCCGCCCACAAGGGCTATGAAATATACCCTCTGTGCGATTATTCCGAAAGTCTGTGCCGTTTGCACGGCACGTGTGACGAAAAAAACGAGCGCGGATTTTCAATGGACGTTCTGAGAAATTACTATGAAAGCAACGTCGCGCCGGAATTCCGATGCGACGAATATATAAAGGAAGAAGATAAAAATGATAAACCTTGAGAAAGAAATCCGTCAACAGCCCGAGGTTCTTGCGGGCGTCGGCGGCGCAAACGCAGAGAGAATAAAAGCTCTCGTCGCAGAAGCGAAAAAAAGAGGAATCAGGAACGTGACGTTTGCCGCAAGAGGCACTTCGGATCACGCCGCGATCTACGGGCAGTATCTGCTTGCGATAGCGGCGGGTATTCCCTGCGGACTGGCAACCCCCTCCGCAATTTCAAGATACGGAGCGGATATCAACTATTCCGGTCATCTTGTCATCGGAGTTTCGCAGTCCGGTATGGCAGAGGACGTGCTGCTCGTCATCGAGGACGCAAAGAGGCACGGCGCGCTGACGGCGTCCGTCACAAACAACGAAAGCTCTCCCCTTGCAAAAGCGGTTGACTTTTCGCTCCTCTGCAATGCAGGTCCGGAAACGAGCATAGCGGCGACAAAAACCTTTACGTCGCAGCTTTACATAATGGCGGCACTCGCCGCGGAATGGGGCGGCGACGCGTCTCTGAAAAAAGCTCTGTCCGCTCTGCCGGAAAAAGCGGCGGAGGTTCTCCGTTATATGCCCGACGCTCTCGCTCCGATAGCCGAAAAGCACAAAAATCTTTCGGCGGCTTCGGTGCTGGGCAGAGGTCTGCTTTACCCGATCGCGCTTGAAGGCGCGCTGAAAATTCTTGAAACAAACAAGATAAAAATGCGCGGATATGCCGTTTCGGACTTCCATCACGGCCCGAAGGCGCAGATAGGCAAGGGCGACCTTGCGATCATCCTCGCCTGCGACGGCAAAACCTATGACGACGAAAAGGAAATCTGCCGCGAGCTGCTTTCCGTCGGCGGAGAAGTCATCGTCATAACGGACAGAAAAGACGATTTCGGCGGAGCAACCGTCCTCACGGTCCCCTCTTCCGATTATAAATATCCGGACGCAATAACAGCCTTCTGCTGTGCAATAACGCTTCAGCTTCTCGCTCTCAAACTCACCGAGGTGCGCGGGATCGACCCCGACGCTTCCGAGGTTCTGAAAAAAGTTACCGTTACGGTTTAATTTTAACCAAAGGAGATATAAAAATATGAACTTCTCAATGCTTCACCCCGCCGATCAGATCGTTATGATCATGAACCGCCTTTATTACTACGGCATGACGACAACCACCGGCGGAAACCTTTCAATCAAGGACTCGGACGGCGTCGTCTGGATAAGCCCCTCGAGTATCGACAAGGGCAATCTTCGCCGCGAGGACATTATGCAGATACTCCCCGACGGAACAATCGTAGGTATTCATCGCCCGTCGGTTGAATATCCGTTCCACCTCGCAATTTATAAAAAACGCCCCGACCTCGGCGCCGTGCTTCACGCTCATCCGCCGGCACTCGTTGCGTTCAGCATTGCAAGAGAAATCCCCGATACTTCAATCATCCCCGACGCACGCTTCCTCTGCGGAAATATCACAATGGCGCCCTATGCCCTCCCCGGCAGCAGCAAGCTCGGAGACAACATCTCCGCCGAATTTGAAAAGGGCATAAACACCGTTATGCTTGAAAATCACGGCGTCGTTATCGGGGCGCACGACCTTTTCTCCGCATTTATGAATTTTGAAACCCTTGACTACTGCGCAAGAGTTCAGATAAACGCATCGACTCTCGGCGGCGAGCTTCATACTCTTTCCGAAAGACATATGAACCTCTACAAAATGAAAACCCAGCCCGTGCTTGACACCTTCCGTCCGACGGAACATTCAAGCGAGGAGCTTCAGATCCGCCGCGACATGTGCGACCTCATTCACCGCGCATACGGCAATCAGCTTTTCACAAGCGGTCAGGGTACGTTCTCCTGCAAGCTCTCCGACGGCTCGATAATCATCACGCCGTACGCGAAGGACAGAAAATATCTTGAGCCCGAGGATCTCGTTCTCATAAACAGGGAGGGTCAGTGCGAGGTCGGCAAGACCCCGTCCCGCTCAATCCTGCTCCACGAGAAGATTTACAAGAACGACCCCGCGATAAAAACCGTCATTATGGCGCACCCGCCGTATATCATGGGCTTTGCCGTAACGGACGCCGAGTTTGACGCGCGTCTCATTCCGGAAAGCTATATCGCTCTCAAGACCGTCCGCAAATATCCTTTCGGTTCTTCCTTTATGCAGCCGGACCTTCTTGCGAAAGAAATCTCGATTAAAAATCCCGTTGTAATAATCGAAAACGACTGTATTATCGCCGCAGGTACGAGCCTGCTCAACGCCTTTGACCGCCTTGAGGTTATGGAATACAGCGCAAAGTCGCTCGTTGAGGTTGCCGCCATCGGCGGAAAAATCGTCAAGATAAGCGATGACGAGGTAAAGGAAATAGAAGTTGCATTCAATCTTTGATAAACGCGAAAGACTCATAACGGAGGGAACAGAATAATGAAGGAATATTTCGGAGAACTCAGCGTCATAGGAATGAAGGGCTGCGACAAGTTTGTCCGTCGTGTTGACGAATATCTCTGTCAATGGCGCAAGGGGGAAAGAGACACGTATCTCGTCGAAGCGGATTGCCCGCGCTTCGGCACGGGCGAGGCAAAGGGCATTATCAATGCCTCTCTGCGCGGCCACGACACTTTTATATATGTCGACCCTTTCAATTACGGAGTGACTTACAATATGTACGGAATGACCGTGCCTATGAGTCCGGACGACCATTTTCAGGATCTCAAACGCATAATCTGCGCAAACGAGAAAAAATCGCGCAGGGTGTCTGTCATTATGCCCATGCTCTACGAGGGCAGACAGCACAAGAGAAACGCGCGCGAGTCGCTTGACTGCGCCATGGCGCTTCAGGAGCTTGTATCAATGGGCGTTTCAAATATACTCACCTTTGACGCTCACGACCCCCGCGTTCAGAACGCGATCCCGAACAACGGCTTTGACAATGTCAGAACGACATATCAGATGCTCAAAGCCCTTGTGCGCGAATTCCCCGATATAACCTTCGACCCCAAGCAGCTTATGATAATCTCCCCCGACGAGGGCGCGATGGGCAGAGGCATGTACTGCTCCTCGGTGCTCGGTCTGGAGCTGGGAATGTTTTATAAACGCCGCAATTATACCGTTGTCATCAACGGAAGAAACCCCATTGAAGCGCACGAATACCTCGGCAACAGCGTTGAAGGGCGTGACGTTATCATAATCGACGATATGATTTCCTCCGGCGACTCCGCAATCGACGTCGCGAGAGAGCTGAAAAACCGCGGCGCAAGAAGAATTTTCATGTTTGCGACGTTCGGTCTTTTCTGCAACGGCTGTGCCAATCTCGACCGCGCCTACGAAGAGGGCATTATCACAAGAATTTTCACAACCAACTTAAATTACAGAACACAGGAAATTATCGACCGCCCGTGGTATACGGAGGTCAGCCTCTGCAAATACGTCGCTTATCTCATAGATACCATAAACAAGGATCAGACAATAAGCGATCTTCTCAACCCCGTCACAAGAATACATAACCTTGTCGACAGAGTCAGAGGAAATATCGAAAAGAAATAAAAAAACGTCCTTCCCGATTTTTCGGGGAGGACGAGCTTATACGAGGTATATATGAAAAACTATTTGTTGCCGCAAAACGGCTCGTTTTTCAAGGCAAATATGCATTGTCACAGCACCCTTTCCGACGGCAACCTTACGGTTGAAGAAATAAAGGCGCTTTATAAAAACGCGGGATATTCGATCGTCGCATTTACGGATCATAACGTCCTCATCGACCATTCCGATCTTGCCGACGACGGCTTTATGCCGATAACCGCATATGAATACGACGTTTTCGACGAAAAGGGCGACCGCTCATATAATCATACGCCGCTCATACACGTCTGCTTTTACGCAAAGGATCAGCACAATGACGTACTGCCCTGCTATAACGCAAATCAGATTTCCGCCCGTCACGCCGATCTCAGGGAAAAGCAGAAATATTCCGGCACGCCGGACTACGTCCGCAGCTATAAAAACATAAACGAGACGATTGCAAAAACCTGCTCCGAGGGCTTTCTCGCAAGCCTCTGTCACCCGACATGGTCTGAACAGGATCTTGACGAATACAGAAGTATCGAAGGCATTTTCGCTATGGAAATTCTCAATTACGGTTGTCTTACGGAGGGCTATAACGAAATAAACGATCACGCATATGACGATCTCTGCCGCAGAGGAAAAAAGATTTATTGCATCGCCTCCGACGATAATCATAATAATTTCCCGCCCGACAGTCCGAAGTTCGATTCTCTCGGCGGCTTTATAATGATAAAGGCTCCGGAGCTTGAATATTCCGCTATAATGAAGGCGCTTGAAAACGGCGATTTTTATGCGTCATCGGGACCCGAAATTTACGAAATGTGGACAGAGGGCGAGGAACTGCATATAAAAACGTCGCCCGCGGCAAGAATTTCTCTCACGACCTACGGCAGACGGACAAGCGTCTGTACGGGCGAGAAAAAGGGCGACCTTATAACCGAGGCGACGCTCGCATGCTCCGGTCTTTACGACCGCTATTGCCGCGTCACAGTTGATGACGGACAGGGGCATTTTGCCTGGACGCGCGCATATTTTGATTGCTGTAAGATGGAAAACGGTCGTTATGACGGCGTCCCGTTCAGAAAATAACCCTTTTTTCAGAGAAAAACTTCAATATTTTTTCAAAAAAAGATTGACTTGCGGCAATTTTGAGTGTATAATACAACATCATCAAGAGAAATTTTGCCTCAGGAGGACGATGGTAATATGAAGCGCTATTATTTTGCTATGCGATTTAACTATTATTATTACTTTGCGTCGTCCGCCCGTGAGCAATAATTGCCGCATAGCTTTGTATTTTTCAATGAATACTCTGTTTTGCCGCAAAGCTCGCAGGGCGAGCTTTGCGGTATCTTTTTTGTACCGCACAGCGTCCTTATGTGACAGCTTTTGCGGTATTTTTATTTTCTGAAAGGAAGTGGGAACAATGCTGCCCGAAAAAATGATTGAGCTGGGAGCGCACAGCTCCGTAATACGTCAGCTCTTTGAATACGGAAAAAAGAGAAAGAGCGAGATAGGAGAGGAAAACGTTTTTGATTTCAGTATAGGAAATCCGAGCGTTCCCGCGCCGGAGATTGTAAACGGAACGCTTGTACGTCTGCTTGCCGACGACGCCGATATCCATTGCTATACCTCTGCGGCGGGCGATGTGAACGTCCGCAAAGCCGTCGCGGAATACCTGAACAAAACCTACGGCGCAAGCGAAACGGCGGGACGCATATATCTCACGGTCGGCGCGGCTGCCGCACTGACAATCTCTCTCGGAGCGCTTGTCTGCGAGGGGGACGAGGTCATAGTTTTTGCGCCGTTCTTCCCGGAATACCGCGTGTTTGCGGAAAAAGCGGGGGCAAGCGTCGTTGTGTGTCCTCCGCCGAAGGACTTTCAGATCGATTTTGAAGCGCTGAAAAAGAGAATTTCGGAGAAAACAAAGGTGCTGATAATAAATTCCCCTTCAAACCCGTCCGGCGCGATACTGACGGAAAAAACACTCGCCTCCCTTTCCCTCCTGCTCGAAGAAAAGATGAAGGAATACGGTCACCCGATATACGTAATTTCGGACGAGCCGTACAGGGAGCTCGTCTACGACGGAAAAACAACCCCGTACACGGCGAAATTCATCAGAAATACAATCAGCTGTTATTCGTTCAGTAAGTCACTTTCCCTCCCCGGAGAGCGCATAGGCTATATATGCGTCTGCTCCGACTGCGACGACGGCGACAGAATTTTTTCCGCTGTCTGCGGCGCGGGAAGGGCACTCGGTTTTGTCTGCGCTCCGTCGCTGTTCCAGAAAATGATACCGAGCGTCATAGGCAAAACGTCCGATCTTTCGGTCTACGCTTCAAATCGCGCGCTGCTTTATGAAAGACTGACAGCCCTCGGCTTTGACGCCGTATATCCGGACGGAGCGTTTTATCTCTTCGTAAAATCGCCGGAGGAGGACGAAAACGCATTCTGCGAGAGAGCAAAAAAATATGAGCTTCTGCTTGTACCGTCGGGCGATTTCGGTATCGGCGGATACGTGCGGATTGCGTATTGCGTTTCGGAGAGCGTAATTAAAAATTCCCTGCCCGCCTTTGAATTGTTGGCAAGGGATTACGGACTTGAGAAAAGGTAAAAAAATATGGAAAACAAATTGACACTCGCAAGGGAAAAAATTTCGGCTGTCGACCGGAAAATAGCGGAGCTTTTTGAGGAAAGAATGAGGGCTTCGGAGGAGGTTGCGGATT
>JAHAZT010000030.1 GCA_018383975.1 Eubacteriales bacterium
ATACCCGGAGGGTCGTGGGTTCAAGTCCAACTTCCGCTACCAACCCGGATCCAATAGGATTCGGGGTAAGGCCCGGTGGTCAAGCGGTTAAGACACCGCCCTTTCACGGCGGTAACACGAGTTCGATTCTCGTCCGGGTCACCAAAATCCCGAATGCTGATGCGTTCGGGATTTTCCTTTTATATAATAATTTTGCAGGTATGGCGGAATTGGCAGACGCGCCGGTCTTAGGAACCGGTGGGCAACCATGCAGGTTCGACCCCTGTTACCTGCACCAAAAAACGAAGGCGAAAAGCCTTCGTTTTTTCTTGTTTATTCCGAGCTTTTGCCGGTGGCAATGTTGACCCCATCCGCAATGCGCTTCATTTATTATATTCCCGAACGTGATTCTTAATGGCGTCAAAGGTTTTGTCGCTCATGTCATGCTCGATTTTACATGCATCCGCCGCAGCTGTTTCCTCGTCAACACCGAGCCGTATAAGGAAGCGAGTGAGTATGGTGTGTCTTTCATATATCTTTTCGGCAATCTGCCTGCCCGATTCCGTCAATGCGATATATCCCTCTGAATCAATCAGGATATATTTGTCCGCTTTCAGCTTTGCCATAGCGCGGCTGACAGCCGGTTTTGAAAATCCCATATCCTCTGCAACATCAATGGAGCGTACCATATTCTGCTTTTGAGAAAGAATCAGTATGGTTTCAAGGTACATTTCGCCCGATTCATGCAATCTCATAATAATCACCTCCGTTTCGGATATTCAGATTATATCACAGGCTGCGCAAAGAATCAAGTTAACCGAAAATAACTTTTACGATAATTTAATATTTTTTCAAAAACCTCTCGACAAGTTGCCCCTGGGTAACTATAATAAAAACGAAGTTAACAGAGGGTAACCAAAGGAGGAATCATGATGCCGCTGTCACTTGCCGATATTGGCGAAGAAAATACCGTTAAAAAGATCGGAGGAAGTCCGGAGGTTAAAAAACATCTGGAAAACCTCGGATTCGTTGTCGGGGGGAATGTAACGGTTGTTACCTCCCTCGGAGGGAACGTAATTGTCAACGTAAAGGGGTCAAGAGTCGCCATAAGCGAAGAAATGGCGAGAAAAATAATGATATAAAGGAGGAAAATGAATGAAAACACTCAAAGATGCAAAAATCGGAGAAACCGTAACGGTTGTAAGGCTCAACGGCGAAGGCGCGATAAAGCGTCGCATTATGGATATGGGCATTACGAAGGGCGTTGAAATTTACGTTCGCAAGGTTGCGCCTCTCGGCGATCCGATTGAGATCAAAGTGCGTGATTACGAGCTTTCCCTGAGAAAAGCCGACGCGGAAATGATTGAAGTTGAATAAACCTATTGGGGGACGGAGTCCCCATTTTTCAAGACACGCAGTTAGCCTTGGCTAACTAAAGAAAGAGAGGATTTTTGGATTATGAGTTTAAGAATTGCCCTTGCGGGCAACCCGAACAGCGGCAAAACGACACTTTTCAATGCGCTCACCGGTTCAAATCAGTTTGTGGGAAACTGGCCGGGCGTAACGGTTGAGAAAAAGGAAGGCAAACTGAAAAAGCACGACGGAGTAATCATCACCGACCTTCCGGGCATTTATTCGCTTTCTCCGTACACCCTTGAAGAAGTCGTGGCGAGAAATTATCTTATAGGCGAACGTCCCGATGCAATTCTCAACATTGTGGACGGCACAAACCTTGAAAGAAACCTTTATCTTACAACACAGCTCACAGAGCTCGGAATACCCGTTGTCATCGCTATAAACATGATGGACGTTGTCCGCAAGAACGGCGACAAGATCAACACCGCAGAGCTTTCACGTCAGCTCGGATGTAAAATCGTCGAAATTTCCGCTCTGAAGGGCACGGGCATTATGGAAGCCGCCGAAGCGGCAATCGACGCGGCAAAGAACGGAAAAACCGTTCCCATGCACACCTTTTCGGGCTGTGTTGAACATGCCATCGCGCACATTGAGGAGGCAGCCGTTCACAGCCTTCCGGATGAGCAGCAGAGGTGGTACGCGATAAAGATATTTGAAAGAGACGACAAGGTTCTTTCAAGTCTGAATATCGCTCCGGAGACGATGGCTCATATCGAAAACGATATCGCCGCTGCGGAAAAGGAAATGGATGACGACGCGGAGTCAATCATCACAAACGAGAGATATATTTACATAGGGTCGATTATCAGATCGTGTTACAAAAAGAAGAACGCCGGCAAGCTCACAACCTCCGACAAAATAGATAAGGTTGTTACAAACCGCTGGCTCGGACTTCCGATCTTCGCGGCGATAATGTTTATCGTTTATTATCTTTCGATGGTCACCGTCGGTGCTTTTGCAACCGACTGGATGAACGACGGCGTATTCGGCGACGGCTGGCATCTTCTCGGCATAGGCGCAAAGCAGTACGAAACGGCGTCCGGCAGATATTCGGACGCTGTGAACGCTGTAAACGCTTTTGTCAAAGTTGATACCGAGGCGGAGGATTTCGACGCGGAAGCCGTTCTTGAAAAGCTCAAAAGCTTTGTTGCGGACAAGGAAAAGTCAACGGTTACCGTCGAAGACGAGGAAACTCTTGAACAAAAGGAAATGACGGTTTACTATTCAAAAATTCCCGAAAATCTCACAAAAGCCGAAAAGGCGGGGACAATCGGTATGACTTATCTTGAAGCCGTTGATTATTTTGCAAAAGAAAATGCGGAATTTGCAGAGCCCGACCCTGCCGATTTCGGCGTATGGGTTCCCGGCGTTCCCGTTCTCATAGGCAACGGACTTGAAGCGGCAAAGGCACCCGAATGGCTCTCCGGACTCATTCTCGACGGTATCGTTGCCGGCGTCGGCGCGGTTCTCGGATTTGTTCCCCAGATGCTCGTTCTTTTCCTGCTTCTTGCATTCCTTGAAGCGTGCGGTTATATGGCGCGTATAGCCTTCGTGCTTGACCGTGTGTTCCGCAAATTCGGACTTTCCGGCAAATCCTTTTTCCCGATGCTCTTGGGCACGGGCTGGGGTTTTCCGGGAATATTGGCGTCGCGTACAATCGAAAACGAACGCGACCGCCGTATGACAATAATGACGACAACCTTCATCCCGTGCGGAGCAAAGGTTCCGTTCATCGGAATGATTGCGGGCGCGCTTTTCGGCGGCTCCGCTCTCGTTGCCACAAGCGCATACTTCATCGGTATGGCGGCAATAATCGTTTCCGGCATTATGCTCAAGAAGACAAAGATGTTTGCAGGCGACGCTGCCCCGTTCGTTATGGAGCTTCCCGCATACCATCTTCCCACCGTCAGCAATGTGCTTCGTTCAATGTGGGAACGCGGCTGGTCGTTCATAAAGAAGGCGGGAACGGTGATTCTTCTTTCCACAATCGTTGTATGGTTTACGTCTTACTTCGGTGTTGTTGACGGTACATTCCGTATGCTTGCGGAGGATGAGCTTGACAAATCACTTCTTGCGGCTGTCGGCGGTGCCGTATGCTGGATATTCAAGCCTCTCGGCTGGGGAACATGGCAGGCGACTGTTGCATCCATCACAGGTCTTGTTGCAAAGGAAAACATCGTCGGTACAATGGGTATTCTTTACGGTGCCGAAGGTCACGTATGGGCAACACTTGCGAAAACGTTTACAGGTATCACGGGCTATTCCTTCCTCGTGTTCAACCTTCTCTGCGCTCCCTGCTTTGCGGCTATCGGCGCAATCAAGCGCGAAATGAATAACGCAAAATGGACATGGTTTGCAATCGGATATCAGTGCGGATTTGCTTATGCTATCGCGCTTATGATCAACCAGTTTGGCAACCTTTTCACAGGCAGGCTCGTTGTTTCCGGCGACGTCGGCACGACAGTTGTCAACATCGTAAGCCTTGTTGCGGCATTTGCATTGCTCGGACTCATAGTTTATATGCTTGTCCGTCCTTATAAGGAAGCTACAAAGCTCACAGAAAAGGTTAAGGTTTCTGCAAAATAAAAAAACACTTATGTGAAAGGAGCTGTGTTTTATGTTTGCGTGGATATCTGCTAACATCGGAACGATAATTATTTGTGCCGGGCTCGTGCTTATAGTCGCGGCGATAATATTCAAGCTCGTCAGGGACAAAAGAAAAGGCAAATCGTCATGCGGATGCAATTGCGCTCACTGCGCCATGTCGGGAACATGTCACGGCAATATCAAAAAAGATAAATAAATTCCGGCGCATAGTCTGCGGAGAAAGCCCTCCCTTCTGCGTCAATAAAGAAAAAAAGCGGTGCGATGCACCGCTTTTTTCATGCTTATCCTATTTATCTTATATAAACCTTTGAAACAAGATACATTGGTATCATCCAGAACAGCTGATAAAGCGCCGGGATGACAGAGGTGAAGCTGCTCATCGCTCCCGCTCCGATAACAAGTCCGATTATTATTGCGCCGAGAACTGCGGAAACTATCTTCATTGCGAGATTTGTTTTCACAAGATTTGAAAGCCTGTCGCAGAGCATAAGCGTTTTGACCATGCCCTTGAGAGACCCCGTCGACGCGATACCGCAGTCAAACGAAGAAATTCTTTCAAGCGTTCCCTCCGGCTCACTTCCCTTTATTATCTTTATGGCGTATCTTTCGGGGTCGAGACGGTTTTTGTAAAGAATGTCGTTGTCAATGCAGGGGTCGATAGTGCTTATCGCAACGCATATTCCGCTTTCATAAAGATGTTTGACAATATATATGAAATCGGGCGACGTATTGTACTGAATATAAAACTTTGCGATTATCGTCTCATCGCAGGCGAGATACAGAATTCTTCTGTTCGTCTTTCCGACACATTCTTCATCCGAGCTTTCTTTCACCGTTTCAAAGCACTGATTTTCCATATACTCCGGCTGACCGACAACAATATGTCTGCCGTCGACAACAGCGTCGATGCCGTGGTATGAAAGCTCTTTTATCTCAACATTATCCGAGCTTGCCGTATCAAGCGAAGCCGCTCTGAACACTGCCGCAAGCGGTCCGCCGATTTTGGAGAATACGCTCGAAGCATAATAAATAACGCTTTCTATATTGTTATTCTCCATGACCTTAACGCTTTTGAGCTTTATTCTGTCTGCGGGGAAAGCGTCCTCGTCCGTGAAGGTTATAACGGCGGTATTTCCGTATTTTTCGGGCGTAGCCTCGGAAAGTATCGCCGCACCGTGCGAATATGCCCTTGCGGAGCCTCTGTATGAAGAATACGCAAACGAAAGGAACACGGAGAGCGGTGCTGTCATAAGAAATGTCACATAGGCGTTTGTCATGCTCTGATAAAAGTCGCAGTCTTTAATTGCGATAACCGAGATGAGGAAAACTATAAGCGAAAGTCCGAACACCGCGGGAACAAGAATTTTCAGCGGCTTACGGCTCTGCGGTTCCTCCTCCGTGCCGGAGAAGAAATTACTTATAAATTCCGCCTTTTCCGCTTTGCACACCTCAGATTCTTCGTTCAGAAATTCGCCGAAGGCGATATTCTCACGGGGACAATCGGCTTTGGACATTCTTGCAAATACTCTTTTCGTCTTTTCCGACGAAATTATTTTGAAAGCATATACGTTTCTGTTCAGAAGCAGGAATGCAGAAAGCAAACTGAACAGCGCACATATGGCAAAAGTGAAATTATAAAGCCTGACAACCTCAAATGCGTCTGCGGCGAAAAGCGCAACGACAGAGGTTACAAGAGAAAGGAAGAACATCACAAGCGTGAAGCTGTCGGCGTCAAAGCCGAGCTTTGCAATCCGCTTTGCGGCGTAAATCAGTCTGTCGCAGACCAGAACGGCGCAGACAAGCGTCATTACCCAGTCAACCATGATAAGTACCGGCGTATCGATTGCAACTCCGGCAACGGGAAGAATGAATTCCCATACGAGAAGTCCGAACGCGAGAACCGCACATATGATCATGCGCAGACGGAGAGAATTATATCTCTTTTTGAATTCCTCGAATATTTCCCTGTCATTGTCGGCTTTGATATATTCAATCGACGGCTTGTCCATCATTTCCGTGACGGCGCCCTTCATTTTTGTGTTTTCCGTCTCATACATGGAGGTATCGCCCATATCTGCCGCGTTTGAAAGCTCCTCCGTGTCGGAGAAGGAATATTCGTCAAAGCTGTGCGCCTCTGCCTGATTCTTTCCGTCCTTCTTTTCCGGCTCGTAGCCGAACGCCATCATCATCATAGCCGTATCCGAAAGATTTTTCGTATCGTCTGAGGGATGTGACTCCGTCTTCTTCGCCTCGGTATCATGCAGCTTGTCGTCCGCAACGGATTTTTCGGATTTTGAAAAGCGATTGAATGTCACGGTTTTTTCTCCTTCGGCATCATCGGAGTGCGCTCTGACACCCGACTTGTATTCGCCCGTGTTCTCGGCTTTGTCGCGACGAAGAGCCGCAAAAGGACTCTTTTTTGCGCGTCCGAGCGACGGATTTGTTGAATAGTTATCGACATTTTTCACCGGCTCCGGCTCGGGAGTCGACTCTTTTGCACAGGTTTCAACGTAGTTTTCCGCGTCCTCTATGTTCTTTTGAAGAGCCGAGGCTTCAACGGTGTCCTCGCCCGGAGCTTCCTCTGCCGCGGGCGTCTCTTCCTTTTTCACGTGTGTGACGCACGCCGTTTTCATCATATCCCAGTATTCGTCGTCCTCCTCGGAGGATTTTCCCGTGCCGACGGTATCGTCCGGAAGTTCCGCGCCGAAGCTTTCCGCCTGCTTTATGCTTTCGTCAACGTCGGGCACTTTCGGTGTTTCCCCGCCCGACTCTTTCTGAAGATCGACTATTCTTCCGTGCAGAGATTCATAATCTCCGCCGCCGAGCCCCGTTTCGGACGGTTTGCCGCCGAGATACTTTTCATAAAGCTCGCTGTATTTTTCGTCGGTCAGCCCTCCCGTCGCCGCGGACTGCGCGGGCTTTTCTTCCGCGCCCTTCGGTTTTGCGGGCTCCGCGTCAAGCTGACTGTTCAGCCTCGCAAGGAGACTGTCGGCAGACGTTTTCAGCTCGTCTATGTTCTTTCTGTTTTCTTCCGCCATGATTTTCCTCCGCTTAATTATTTGCCCTGTTTGCTTGCTGCCTCGTAGAGCAAAACGGCGGCAGCCGTCGATACGTTCAGAGAGTTGACCCCTCCGCGCATCGGAATTGAAACCGTATAATCACATTTTTCTCTGGCGAGTCTTGAAACGCCCTCGCCCTCGCTTCCGAGCACTATCGCGCACGGGCAGTTCATATCCGCCCTGCGATAATCCTCTCCGTCCGCCTCCGCGGCAAACGTCCATATTCCCATTTCCTTCAGCTCGTCTATTGCCGACGCTATATTTGCAACCTTTGCAATCGGAACATATTCTATCGCTCCGGCAGATGATTTGCATACTGTCGACGTCACCTGCGCGCACCGTCTCTTGCCTATGATTACGCCGTGCGCTCCCGCTCCGTCCGCGCATCTTATAATCGCGCCGAGGTTGTGCGGGTCTTCTATTCCGTCGCAGACGATGATAAGAGGTTTTTCTCCCCGTTCTCTCGCCCTTTCGACCATGCTTTCGATGCTGACATATTCAACAGGCGACGCAATCGCGGCAACGCCCTGATGATTTGCTCCGCCGGAAAGCTCGTCAAGACGCCTTTTGTCCGTCTCGTCGACGACTATTCCCCTGTCCCTCGCTATTGCAACTATTTTGGTTATCGAGCCTTCCCTTTCGCCCCGCAGGACGTATATTTTTTCAATATCCCTGCCGCTTCTGAGCAGCTCCGATACGGGATTGCGCCCGACGGTCACGCCCTCCGGCGACACCTCTGCCCTTTCCCTTGAAACAAATTTTCTTCCGTTCATAAGAGTATCCTTTTCCGTATTTTCAATGAGACGAAAGCCATCTCAGAAATGCAGTCGCGCCCAGCACTCCGGAAAGCTCCGAGTTTCTGTCAAATTCAACATAGCTGCGGCGTCCCGCGCGCACAATCGACGCCGTCACGTCGTCATAAACGATATATCCGTTTATTTTTTCCGAAGCGCAGATTTTTGATATTATCTCCGCCGTCGGTGTTCCTTCAACGGAATTTTCCGTCGCAACGTCGCGCAAAAGCTCATCGAAATTTATGTGTCTGAGTCTGAACGTAACCGCGGTGTCCGACGCTCCCGCTCCGTACTTGTTTTCGTCCCGATACGAAACGATTTCGATGTTTTTCATAAGCAAAACATAAGCGGAGACTTTTTCGTCGTCAAGACGGGAAAAATATTCGCGCATAGTGCGGACGTTTTCCTCCGAGCCTGCGGCGGTGAGCCTGTCAAGCTCATCGAAATTCGCCTTTGAAACGGCGCCTATCGTCTTTTCAACGAGAGTTTTGTCGCTCACTCCGCACGAGCAGAGGCCCAGAACCGCGCCAATGACAATCGCCAAAGCAATAATGCCCTTTATATATTTCATCCGGCTGCGCCTCCCAGCAAAGATAATTTTACATCTTAACAGCATTGTTTTCAATATTATATCACAGTTTTTTGCGTTTGTATAGTCCCATTTTACAGTAAAATATATAATTTTTCAAGGTCCGACATCGGCTATCGGCAGCAGAATAAACGTCGCGGTCTTTCGCCGTATGCCCTTGCCGGATTGACACTGCGCCGGCGCAAGCCGCACCGTTTCATTTTGTCTTTTCCGCTCCGTCGCAGAAGTCCCGCTTTATGCTCATAAGTCCGCTTTTCATAACGGCGCGCCGCAACGTCGGCTGATACATAAACGGGCATTTGAGCGTTTTCCGTATCAGCTTTGCCCGCAGACCGAACGTTTCCCTGCGATAAGCTCTCTCGGGATTTTTTCTTCTCATTGCCGAAGCAAGCGCGGCACCGCTCCTCATGGCATAGCTTATTCCTTCAAGCGAGCTGGGACTGACAAATCCCGCCGCTTCACCTATGAGAAACACTCCGTCATTTCCGAGAAAAAAGTCCCTTCCCGAACGCGGACGCAAAACGGTGCAGCACTCCGTTTCAAACGGCTCACGAAAATCATAGCCGAATTTTTCAAGCCTTTTCTTCTGCTCCTCGAATCTTTCTCTCGGCCTGTCCATGGGGTATGCCCCTCCGAAAACGGTATATCCGCTTTTGGATATTGTCCACGAACAGCAATCCGTGATTTCTTCATCGAAAATACATGAATAAAGCGGCTTGGCTCCGTCATCGCGGAACCGTTGCTGAACAGCGGTATACATCCGCGGCTTTGCCTTCGGATATGCAAATCTGCGGACGACCGATGAGGCTCCGTCCGCGCCGACAAGATATCCGCATCCGGCGGTCACGGTATCGCCGGCTTCCGTCCTGTAACGGATTTCAAAGCCTTTTTCCGTCCGGCTTATGCCGTTGCAGACGCCAATCCTTACCTCCGTGTTTTCCCCGCAAAGCGAAAGAAGCCATTCGTCAAAGCGGGGTCTGGAAATATTTATGTATGTCCTGCCGTAATTTCTGATAATTCCGCTCCTGTAATCGACGGTTTTCACATAGTCTATCTGAGGGTCGGTCAGAACTTCGCTTGGAATTTTCATTCCGAATCTGCCGATGATTTTCTGTGCGTCCGGCGCAAGGAGTCCGCCGCAGGGCTTGCCTTTTCCGCCGGAGCGCAGAGGCGAGCCGTCAAGCAGGAGTATCTTTGAATCGCTCGGCGCAAGCCGCGCAAAGGTTGCTCCCGCAGGTCCCCCGCCAATGATTATAACGTCATAAAACATTTTATTCCTCCGATATGAACGGATTTTTTTTCAAAAGCTCTCCCGATTCGGACGGACGGTCAAGGCAGAGCGTCCAGAGTGCCTCTGCACAAAGAAGACGTTCAAAATCGGCTCGGACTTCCTCTCCGCAGAGCAGATAGTCGGCGGGCTTTGTGATTATCGGAAAATCTGTTGATTTTTTAATCACGGAAAGCATTTTTCTGCCCTCTTTTCCGGCGCCGAGGAGGACTGTGAACGTCGGCTCATTTATATCGTCCGCACGCACGCCGAGAAGCGAGAACAGCATGGCGCGGCGCACGCGTGACTCCGAATAAAGCCTTGCCTGCGCACCGGAAACGAGAGATGCAAAATCCGTCGATTCCTTTGCGGACTTTATCAGCCTGCCGCAAAGCTCGTCCGTCATCTCGGCGGTACCTCGGAGCGACTGCATATTTTCCGTGCGGAATTTTGCAGAGTAAGGCAAAAACAAATTTTCCGTTCTTGCGATTTTTCCTTCGTCCAAAGACGAAATTATCTCCTCTGCCGACGCCGGCGGCACGGCGGCTTTTATGCCGTCTCTGTCACCGGAGAATATCATTTTTCTCACCGACGACGCGGAAAGAAACCCGCCGCCTTCCGTTTTCCCGTAGGCTTGTCCTTCTCTTTTTACCGCAAGCGGAATGATTTTTGAGCCTGTTTTTATTATCGTCTTGACGTATTCCAGCGCGAGAAGGTCGTTTGAGCCTTCAAGCACGGGAGTTCTTCCGTAAACGCTTTCATATGCCGATATCTGCCTTTGAGAATAGCTTCCGTAGCTCCGCTTTGCGTTTTCGAGCGCGACGGAATATCCTGTCGAAAGCATATTTCCGGCAACGGATTTTATCCCCTCCGTATCGCCTGTTTCGCTTCCGAACGCAAGCGTATCGACTATACCGAGCCTGTCCGCAATCCGCACTCCGCCGAAAGCAAACGTCGACGCGCCGGAGGCGCAAAACGGAAAAGGAAGCTCAAGCACAACGTCTGCCCCGCTCATAACGGCAGACCTTGCCCTCTTGTATTTGTCAATGACAGCCGCCGTTCCGCGCTGGGTAAAGCAGCCGCTCATTATGGCTATGACTCCATAGTCTCTGCGCTTCAGCTCCGCTATCTGATATTCGTGACCTCTGTGAAACGGGTCGTATTCGCATATGACGGCGCAAATCTTCATAAAAAACTCCTTTTTCGGGGAAAATGGGGTTGCAATCGTCGGATAATTGCTGTATAATGACTTTTGTATGAATTTATTATACCGCTGAACTCAATCATAATCAAGCGGAAACGGAGGAAAAAAGCAAAAAATGAAAGTACTTGTTGTAAATGCGGGAAGCTCGTCTCTTAAGTATCAGCTTTTCAACACAGAAACCGCCGAGGTTCTCTCCAAGGGCATCTGCGAGAGAATCGGCATTGACGGAATCATCGAGCATAAGCTCGCGGACGGAACAAAAATCAAAAACGATATCGCTATGCCCAACCACGCGGTTGCCATGAAAACCGTTGTTGAGTATCTCACAAATCCCGATTTCGGCTGCATAAAGGATATGAGCGAAATCGAGGCGGTCGGTCACCGTGTCGTTCATGGCGGTCCTTACTTCTTTGAAAGTTGCCTTGTAACTCCCGAAGTTCTCGGAAAGCTCGAGCTCTGCCGCGACTTTGCCCCGCTTCACACAGGCGCACACCTCATGGGAATCGAAGGTTGCACGGCTGTTATGCCGAACACGCCGCAGGTGCTCGTTTTCGATACGGCATTCCATCAGACAATGCCCGAATACGCATATACCTACCCCATTCCCTATGAAATGATCGAAAAATATAAAATCCGTCGCTATGGCGCGCACGGCACGTCTCACCGCTTCGTCGCAAAAGAAATGGCGAAAATGATAGACAAGCCCATAGAGGAAACGAAGATAATCACCTGCCATATCGGCAACGGCTCTTCGATATCCGCCGTAAAGGGCGGCAAGTGCATTGACACGACAATGGGCTTCACGCCCCTCGACGGTCTTGAAATGGGTACGCGTTGCGGCTCAATCGACCCCGCAATCGTAACCTATATAATGAAAAAAGAGGGCTACACTCCCGACGAGATGAGCGAGTTTATGAATAAAAAGTGCGGCTTCCTCGGCATTTCCGGCTACTCCTCCGACAGCCGTGACATAGAAAAAGGAATTCTTGAAGGAAATCACCGTGCGTATCTCGCCGCTTCCATTCTCGCATATCAGGTAAAGAAGTACATCGGCGCGTTCACAGCCGCAATGGATGGTCTTGACGCCATCGTATTTACGGCAGGCATGGGCGAAAACAACCCCGAACTCAGAGAAAGAGTTTGCAGGGATATGACGTATTTCGGAATTGAAATTGACACGGAGCTGAACGCAAAAATGTTCCGTCAGCCGAACACGGTCAAGCTCTCAACGGAGAATTCCAAAGTTCTCGTATATCTCCTTCCGACAAACGAGGAGCTTATGATAGCATCAGATACGGAAGAAATCGTAAAGAAACTCAAAAAGTAATAAAAACAATGCGTCCGCGAGCTTTGCCGGACGCATTTTTTTGCATTTTTCTCTTGATATTTTTTTATATTATGATATACTGTATCTATGTATGTTGGGATAGAATGGTTCCGACGAAAATGCAATATCATTTCAAAATAATGAAAGGAAATAAATTATGGCACAAACCACCAAAGAATTGCGCGAGATAATCAACGCCCGCCATTCGGAAGCCTCAGCTGAGCTTGAAAAAGCCGGAAAGCTGACAGCCCGTGCCCGTATGGACGTTATCTTCGACGAAGGTACGTTTGCCGAGGTTGGCGCTTTCATCGGCGACGGCGAGGAGTTCTGCCCCGTTGTAACCGGTTACGGCGCGGTTGACGGAATGCTCGTGTTCGCATTCTCGCAGGATTATTCCCGTCTGCACGGAGCGATGGGCAAGGCACACGCAAAGAAAATCTGCAAAATCATCGAAATGGCACTGGAGGTAAACGCCCCCGTTATCGGCGTTTTTGACAGTGCAGGTGCGAAAATCGACGAAGGCTCGGACGCCCTCAACGCTTGCGGAGAGGTCATTTCCTCTCTCGCGTTCTCCAAGGGCATGATACCGACGGTTGCGGTCGTAGCCGGTCCGTGCGGAGGTGCGGGAGCCGTTGCCGCCTCCCTTTGCGACGTAATAATCGTTGCCGAAAAGACAGGCTCTCTTTATATGGTTCCCTCCTCAATGCTCGAAGACAAAACTCTCGGCAAACCCGAAAAGCTCGCAGAAACGGGCGTTTCGGCTATCACGGCAGAGGATGACGTCTCCGCTTGTCTTGCCGCAAGAGCGATTTGCAGATATTTCACTCCCGAAATGATAACTTCGGACGACGGCAACAGAGCGTTCGACGCTTCCGTATTTGAAAATCCGAAATATGACGTTCACTCTGTCATCGGAAGTCTTTTTGACGCAGGCAGCTTTACGGAGCTTTTCGCAAAACGCGCTCCGCAGATGACGGTCGGTCTTGCCTCGATGAACGGCAGAGTATGCGGTGTCATCGCAAACAATCCGTCTTTCCAGGACGGCAAAATGTGTCCCGGCGCCTGCGAAAAGGCAGTAAAATTGATAAAGCTCTGTCGCACCATCGACGTCCCCGTCGTCACTCTTGTGGACGGTGTCGGCGTCGGCACGACGGATAAAATGGAAATCGGCGGCGTTGCCGGTAAACTCGCAGAGCTTGCCATGGCATATTCGGCGTCGGCCCGCAAGGTGACAGTCATAACGGGCGAAGCCTACGGAACGGCATATTCCGTTCTCGGCTCAAAGGTGCTCGGTGCAGATTTTGTTCTCGCCCTCGACCGCGCGAAGATATCCCCGATGAACCCCGTTTCCGCGGTTGAATTTCTCGGAGAGGTATATGACGAATCAAAGGTTGACGAAATCGCCGCAAAATGGGCAGATGAGAATGCATCTCCCCTTGAAGCCGCAAAGAAGGGCTACGTTGACGATATAATCGAGGCTTCGGAGCTTCGCGCAAGAGTGGCTTCCGCGCTTGAAATGTTCGCATAAGGAGGTAGCCTCAATGCCTATGCTTCTTATGATAGAAAATCCTGTCGGCGAAGGACTTAAGGTTCTCGGTCTCGGTATGCTTATGGTGCTCGGCATTATCGCCCTGCTCTATATAGTTCTTAAGCTTCTTATTCCGATATTTTCGGCTATAAGCGCAAAGAAAGAAAAAACAGCGGATACCGGATCGCCTGCGCCGGCGGTATCACCCGTCACGGCACCGTCCGATGACGAAGGCAAAACAGTTGCCGCAATAATCGCCGCAATAGCGGCATACGAAGGTAAATCACCGGAAAACTTCCGCGTCGTTTCCTTTAAGAAAAGATTTTAATTCACGGAGGATATTACAATGAAAAGATACACAGTAACCGTAGACGGAAAAGCATATGATGTAACCGTTGAAGAAACAGGTGCGGCAACTCCCGCTCCCATAGCAGCTCCCGCACAGGCTTCCGCTCCCGCGGCGGCTCCCGCCCCCGCAGCTCCGGCAGGCGGAAAAGTAAACGTAAACGCTCCGATGCCGGGAACGGTTCTTAAAATGAACGTAGCCTCCGGCGCGACAGTAAATAAAGGCGATGTCCTCTGCGTGCTTGAAGCTATGAAAATGGAAAACGAGATCACCGCTCCCGAGTCCGGCACGGTTGCATATGCGATTGCAAAAGGTTCAACCGTCAAAACAGGCGATCTCCTCGTTTCACTCTCCTGAATTTTCTCTGAAAATCAAAACGGAGGTGAACATTCTTGACCGATTTTCTCGTTAAAATATGGGAGTCCACCGGTCTGCACCTTTTGTTCAAGGACGACCCATGGCTTCTCCTCAAAACACTTATAATGTACGTTATAGTCGGCGCGCTTGTATATCTTGCAATAGTCAAAGGCTTTGAGCCGCTGCTCCTTTTGCCGATTGCTTTCGGTATGCTCCTTGCAAACATTCCGGGCGCAAACCTTTTCCATTCGGAGCTTTTTATCAGCACCGACCCGAATTTTGAATTCTCGATAACAGAAGTCATAAAGAAAGGCAACCTTATAGACTTCCTCTATCTCGGTGTCAAGCTCGGAATTTATCCTTCGCTGATATTCCTCGGCGTCGGCGCTATGACGGACTTCTCTCCCCTTATTGCAGACCCTAAACGTCTCTTTATGGGCGGAACGGCACAGCTCGGCGTATTTGCCGCCTTTGCCGGTGCGCTTCTTCTCGGATTTACACCCAAAGAAGCAGGCGCTATTGGCATAATCGGCGGAGCCGACGGACCGACGGCAATTCTTGTCACGAAAATACTCGCGCCGCATCTGCTCGGTGCAATTGCCATTGCCGCTTATTCGTATATGGCGCTGATTCCTATGATCCAGCCGCCGATAATGAAGCTTATGACAACAAAAAAAGAGCGCGCAATAAAAATGGAACAGCTTCGTTCCGTTTCAAAGCTTGAGCTTGTCGCTTTCCCGATAATCGTTACCATTCTCGTTTCGATAATCCTTCCCGATGCCGCTCCGCTTATAGGCTTCCTTATGTTCGGAAACCTTCTGACAGTCTCCGGCGTTACGGACAGAATCTCAAAAGCCGCTCAGAATGAGCTTATGAATATCGTTACGATATTCCTCGGCGTTTCCGTCGGCGCGACGGCAAGCGCGGAAAAGTTCCTTGCTTTTGATACGCTCAAAATAATCGCTCTCGGTCTTTGCGCGTTTATGCTTTCAACTGTCGGCGGACTTCTCGGCGGCAAGTTCATGTGCTGGATAACTCACGGAAAAATCAATCCGCTTATCGGTGCCGCAGGCGTTTCAGCCGTTCCTATGGCTGCACGTGTCGCACAGAAGGTCGGCAGAGAGGAAAATCCGGATAACTATCTTCTTATGCACGCAATGGGACCGAACGTCGCAGGCGTTATCGGCTCGGCTATCGCGGCGGGAGTATTCCTTGCCCTGTTCAAATAATTGAAAGGTAATAAGGTATAAATATGGCTAAAGTTAAAATTTGCGAAACCGTCCTTCGTGACGCTCATCAGTCGCTCGTCGCAACGAGGATGACCATGGACCAGATGGCTCCCATTCTTGAGCAGATGGATAAGGTCGGTTATTATTCCCTTGAAGCATGGGGCGGCGCGACATTTGACGCATGCATCCGTTTCCTCGGCGAAGATCCGTGGGACAGACTGCGCAGAATAAGAGCCGCAGTCAAGAATACAAAGCTCCAGATGCTGTTCAGAGGTCAGAACATTCTCGGCTATCGCCACTATGCGGACGACGTTGTCGAATACTTTGTTCAGAAGTCGATTGCAAACGGAATTGATATCATCAGAATTTTTGACGCTCTCAACGACCCTCGCAACCTTGAAACCGCCATCAAGGCGACTATAAAGGAGGGCGGTCACGTTCAGGCGGCAATCAGTTATACAACAAGCCCTGTTCACACGAACGAAAAGTTTGCAGAATATGCAAAACAGCTTGAAGGTATGGGTGCAAACTCAATCTGCATAAAGGATATGGCAGGTCTTCTCACGCCTTATGCGGCGTATGACCTCGTAAAGAAGGTCAAAGCGGCTGTTTCCGTTCCGGTTGAGCTTCATACCCATTACACCTCCGGTCTTGCTTCGATGACGCTTCTCAAAGCCATTGAAGCAGGCTGTGACATAGTCGATACGGCAATTTCCCCACTTGCGATGGGAACAAGCCAACCGCCCACAGAGTCGCTTGTTGCCGCTCTCGCCGGAACGGAATACGATACGGGGCTCGACCTTGAAGCGCTCCAGCCCGTTGCCGACCATTTCACAAAGGTGCGCGAGCAGTTTATCAAAGACGGCCTCCTCGACCCGAAGGTGCTTAAAGTAAACGTAAACACGCTTCGTTATCAGGTTCCGGGCGGAGTGTTCTCAAATCTCATCTCCCAGCTCAAACAGGCGGGAAAGAGCGAACTCCTCTCCGACGTTCTCGCAGAAGTTCCGAACGTCCGCAGAGACGCCGGTTATCCTCCGCTTGTCACGCCCAGCTCGCAGATTGTCGGCACGCAGGCGGTGTTCAACGTTATCGGCGGCGAACGCTATAAGATGGTCACAAAGGAATTCAAGGGACTTGTCCGCGGCGAATACGGCAAAACTCCCGTTGAAATTTCTCCCGAATTCAGAAAGCAGATAATCGGCGATGAAGCTCCCATAACCTGCCGTCCCGCAGACTTGCTCAAGCCTGAGCTTGAAAGTCTCCGCGAGGCTGTGAAGCCTTGGGCAATTCAGGACGAGGACGTCCTGACATATGCCCTGTTTGAACAGGTTGCCGTCAAATTTTTTGAGGCAAGAAAGGCAAAGCTCCACGCTCTTGATTCCGAAAATGCCGACTTCGACAACAAAATTCATTCTGTCTGATTGTTTACGGGTGGTGAATTTATTTGCAGATTTCTTGTGAATTGTTCTTATCATTGCCGTTTCCGGTCATCGTCACGGACGAAACCGGAAAGACGATTTACAAAAACGGAAGCACGAAAAGATATCTTCCGTCCGTCAGGTGCGGAGCGAAAATTATCCCGCATATGACCAATTTCGACGACGTGATCGGTAAAATCACGGATTTTGCGGATTTCGGCAAAATAGAGCCTTATCATCGCGCTTTTGCATGGCGGAAAAACGTCGGAGACGATAATTTCATCGCGTTCATCTTTTTCCCGACTCTCCAGTTCGGAGATATAGACGAAGCGGAGCGTCAGATTCTCGAAGCCTCTCCGGCAGATCTTTTCGGATTTATTCCATTCCTGCCGCCGGAACATCGCACAAACAGGCTTTACGGCGATATTGATAAATTCATTTCAAAAATGGGTAACGGCTTTGACGAAAGAGTGAAAACGTTTGATATGGAAAATATAATTCGTCCGTTTTCCGCTCATCTCGGCGGCGCGTTCCGCTCGCTCGGATACACAATTCACGTCGAAACGGACAGAAGAGTCGCGGCAAACCGATACTGTACGATATCGCCGTGCAGCGCGGTATTTCTGATCAGCAGAGCGATATATGCGGTGGCACGTGCGTCCGACGACGGCAGAATTTATCTCCTCGTCGACCACGATGAATATCAGGACGCTATCACCGTCACCGCGCGCTCGAAAAGCAAAATCACGGTTACCGAGAACAACATCTGTCAGCTTGCGCCGGAGTGCGTATTTGAAGCGGCGATTTTCGCCTCGATACACGGAGAAGGCTTCCCAAATGTCTCCGATGACGGCAAGGGCAACGTCTCCGTTTCGCTTGCGTTCCCCTGCACAACCTCCTTCGGAAACACATTTATTCTTCGTTCGCCTGAAAGTCTCAATACGATTGACGAATATATTTTCCTGCTTTCAAACGAAATATCCGAAATGCTCGAAGCATCGAAAAAATAATCGCAAAGCCCCGCTTCCAAGCGGGGCTTTTGCATAATGACTCCAAAATAAAACTCCTCCCCCGCCGAAAGTTCCGTGCGGAAGAGGAGTTTTTTTATTCATTTCAATATGTTATCTCGGCATTACCGCAGCTCTTCATATCAAATAGGACATAACCGTTTTCATATGAGAAATCTGCCTTCTTACCGTCAACCGTAACCTTTTTCGGAGCCTTTGCGGACATCGCCTTTATGTGATACACTCTGACATCCTTCATTCCGTCAAAGTTTCCTATGCGCTTGCCGATGTTTATCCTGACGGACGAGCCGTTTTCTTCGCAGATGATTTTCGTAACGGCTCTTTCTCCGCTCTTATAGCCGAAGGAAACGCCGTCGTCCTCATAAAAGTCACGCTCGGACTTGCCGCAGGGATATATTTCAAGAATTATTTCGTCTGCGTCCTTGCAGTCGGTAAACTGTTTCGGCTTCTCCGTCGGAACGATTGCGCCGGCTTTTACATAAAGTGCGCCGCCTTTGCCTTCCGGAAGATCAATCTTTATCATCTGACCGCCGGCACAGCGTTTGCCTGTCCAGTAGTCTATCCAGTCGTTGCCTCTCGGCAGCCATATCTCGTTCGAGAAAGCGCCGACAAGGAAATCTTCACCGAACATATATTCGTAAACGGAGTTTTTGACTTCGTCGTCATCGGTGACGTAAGGCATAGCGCGGCACGTCGGCATACCCGTCATATTTCCGTAGATCGAGGTTGAATAGATGTATGGCATCAGCCTGTAACGGAGGTTGTCATAGAAGGTAAAATATGCCTGCATTTCGTCCCCCGCCCACCAAGGCTGGGCAAAGCCCGCCCAGCTGTTCAACTGACACCAGGCAGTAAAGAAGCAGTAATGAATCGTATGCTTTGAATAGATATCCATATCGCACGTCATGGCGGAGATGCCCGTCAGACCGCAGTTGAGTATCCACGCAAGCGTTTTCAGCCTGCCGCCGGAATCGCCCGTTGTCATTGCCGTGTATGCTCCCGACCCCGTATATCCTCCGCAGAAATGATGCATCGGTCTTGTGCCTCTGTATCTCGCCGCGCCCTGATACATATCCTTTGCGCAGAGCGTCTGCATAAGATTGTGCATTTCCGGCTCGCTCTTTCCGTTTGCATAGGTTCTTGTTTCGTCCGTTATGTCAACAACGTGACAAGGGTCGACCTTAAACGCAGCCGCGCCGTCAAAGCAGAACTTTTCAAGATGCTCAAACCATTCGGGAATGCCGAAATCCGTATCATTTCCCGCCAGCTTTTCTTCGTAAGCCGTGAAATCGTGCTGACAGCAAAGCCAGAGCTGCAGCTTGAAACCGTAACGCAGAAGCGCCTGCGTAAATTCATACGGCCTCGGCTTTTTGCCGCCGCGCATCCAATCGCAGATATAGAAGCGATCGGTATTCCACTTTTTGTCGATTGAAAAATCATATTTTTTAGCCATCCAACCCGGTTCAAGGCTGAACATATCGCACGGGAGGTTCAGCTCGCGGAACTGCGCCGCATTTCTCATAACTTCAAACTGGTCGGCGTTGTACTGCTCAACAAACGTAAGTCCGTATGCCCATTTGGGGAGGAGAATCGGTCTGCCGGTTATATACGTCAGACGCTCGTTTATATCGGTAAGCGTTCTGCCCGCAAAGATGAAAAAGTCAATTTCGCCGTCCGGAAGGTACCAGATAACCTCGTTTTCGCTCCTTGAGCAGACGTCAATACCGTGCCAGAAGGTCGTGTTGCAGAGGACGCCGTAGCCCGCCTTTGTCATAATGAAAGGCACGGTCACCTCGCACTTCTGATAAACGATTCTTTCAAGATAAGGCTTGCCGTTGAGAACGAGTCTGTCCTCATTGCTCTCGCCGAGACCGTAAAACAGCTCGCCTTCGGTCTTCATCGAAAAATACTTCGGGTCTTTGGTAAAATCGACGGTCTTTCTCTCCCATTCGGAATAGTCGCCGATGACCTGCGCCCTGCTCGGACGCATACCGCAGAGGTTGTCCTCAAAATACTTCCGCACCTCGCCTGCGTCTCCGCAAGCAAGATTTATCTTTCTTTCAAAAGCGTCGGAAGAAAATGTCAGGACGCCTTCCGAATATTCCGCATAAAGAAATCCGGAAAGCACGCCGTTTTTTGTCGAAGCGAGCTTGCCCGCATCCTCATCCGGCGCGCGCCATATGCCGTAACGCTCAAAAAGCGTCGGCTCGAATTTATCCGAAATTCTGACCCTTATAACGTTTTCCGCATATGCGGTAAGTCTCAAAATTTTCTCGCCGAAGGCAAAATCCTTATTTATCATCTTCGGTATTCTCCTTATAATAATATTCCGCGGAGCATACTCCGCAGGGCTTATAGCCCTCTTTTATAAAGTTTTCAATATCGGAAGCGGTTATTATCTGCCGATTTTCTTCTTTCATTCTTCTTGCGTGATAACAGTCGTGCGACAGGTGAAACACGCCCGACGACTTATTCAGCACGGCGGTGACGCTTCCGCTTTCATCGGTAACAAGCGCAGACGCCGTAGTTTCCGCGGGATAATCCGTTGTTTTTGCGCCGGACATATCCGTGCGGATAATTATATCCGCTTTTCTGCACGAGCAAAGAAGCAGAATTGCCAAAAGCAACCCGAAAAAAGCAAACCTTTTCATAGTGCTCTGTAAACTCCGTATTCGTTTCTGTCATTTTTGGTTTTTATAAGCGCACATCCGTGCGGATTTATGACGATTTTCTTTCCCTCAAAGCCTGAAATCATCTCCTCGGAGGTGAATTCCGATGAATAGACGTATTCGTCGGAGCTGAGATTGATTATTCCGCAGAGAAGCTCTCCTCCCGCCGTTCTCTCAATACAGAGGATGTCGCGGTCGACATAAACTATCCGCATTTTGCCGCAGAAAAGTGCGTTTTCATTTTTTCTTATCCCGCCTATGCGTCGATAAAAGCCGAGAAGGTCTTCATCTTCTCTTCCCCACGGATACGGTCTTCTGTTGAACGGGTCGGAATAACCCTGCATACCGATCTCGTCTCCGTAATAAATGCAGGGCACGCCGGGCAGCATATTGGAAATGAGATACGCCGCCTTTACAAGGCCGACGCCCTTTGAATACTGCGCCTCCGTCATTTTATAAACAGCCCTCTCGTCCTGACTTTTACCCTCCGGACTGTCGCCGGTAAGCGCGGTGATTATGCGTATTGTATCGTGCGTGCCGATTATGTTCATCAACGCAGACTGCGCAAAATCGGGATATTCTCCGTAAACTTCGGCTGTGTTTTTGAGGAATGTTTCGCAGTCGCCGTCGCGCAGGTATGATATAATCGCCGTTCTTATCGGATAATTCATAACGGAGTCAAGCTCTTTGCCGCGAAGGTATCTCCTCCGCCTGCCGTACGACACCTTCTCCGCCGCATTCTCCCAGACCTCGCCTATGATAACGCAGTCGTCTCTTTCCGCCAGCGCCGCCGATTTCAGCTCCGAAAGAAATTCATCCGAAAGCTCGTCCGCTACATCGAGCCGGAATCCGCCGACTCCGTCTCTCAATCGCCTGCGAATGACTCCGTTCTCTCCGAAAAGGTATGCCTTATAAGAAGGCGTATCACTTTTCACCCTCGGCAGAACGTCAATGCCCCACCAGCTTTCGTATTTTTCGGGATAATCCGTGAAGTTGTACCATTCGTAATACGGCGAGTTTTTGTCTCTGTATGCCCCGCCGTCTCCGTATTTCCCCGTGCGGTTGAAATATATGCTGTCGTCACCCGTATGATTGAAAACGCCATCCAGTATCAGCGTTATTCCGTAATTTTTACATTCGGAGACAAGCGCAGAAAACGCTTCTTCCCCGCCGAACATATCGTCGACCTTATCGTAATTGCCCGTATCGTATTTGTGGTTTGAATACGCCTCAAATATCGGACTGAGATAAATACAAGTCACGCCGAGAGACGATATATACGGCAATTTTTCTATCACCCCGTAAAGGTCGCCGCCGAAGAAAACGTTGTTATCCAGTCTGTCTCCGGACTTTTTCACATACGGCGGTATGCCGTTATACCAGTCTTCATTCATAACGGCGTCCGCTCTGCAAGGTTCGTCCCCGCCTCTGAAAAAGCGGTCGACAAATATGTGATAGATAATCCCTCCGTAAAGCCATGTCGGGGGATTTTTTCTCTTTCTGAATACGGTAAGCGCAAATGCGCCGTCAAAGCCCTCTCGCCTGTCGCGGAGCGTATCGGATATTCCGTCCTCGCCGCGGACGATTTCATAGCTTCCCTGCGGAGTGTTTACCGCAAATTTATAAAAGAAAAGCCCGTCATCTCTGCCATCGCAAAGCACATCGCACGAAAGAATTATCCTTCCGCCGTCGACGGAAAAATTCTTCACCTCTCCCGTGTCGTCACACAGGACGGAAAGAAAACAATCCGTCACTTCCGCAGGCAGAGAGACGGAAAACTCTATGCTTCCGTCTCTCTCCGCAGATCCTCCGTTCCCTTCGGAGGGGGTCAGTTTATGAAGTTCTTTTCTTTTAAGACTGTATCTTCCGAAGCCCGCCATCAGATTTTGCAGGGCTCGATATGCCAGATGTTTTC
>JAHAZT010000015.1 GCA_018383975.1 Eubacteriales bacterium
TGTAGTATAATAAAGTAAATACTACTTGCGAGGTGCTGAAAAATGTCTTTAACGGTCAGTTACAACAAGCTTTGGAAGCTGCTTGTCGATAAGAAAATGAGCAAAGCAGATCTTCGCAGGGCGGCTGAGATATCTCCGAACACGATGACAAAACTTCGCCGCGACGAAGAGGTTTCTATGACTGTTCTGAAACGGATATGCGAATATCTGGAGTGCAATATCGGTGATATCTGCGATTTTATTCCGGCTTCAAAATCGGAGGTGAACTCCTGATGACAGAACAGCTTTTGCTGGAATGTGAGCAATTTATCCGAAACGGCGGCCTCCTTACCGGTTCATCCTTTGGGAGGATAGAAATACCCTTCTGCAAGATGATGGACATTGATACCGATGCCGCGGAACAGTATTTACAGCAACACCGAGAGAATTATTTTACAGAGCAGATGTTTGCCTTTATTGATCGTACCGGTCAGAAAGACAGCGATATCTATAAAAAGGCCTTGATTGACCGGCGGTTGTTTTCCAAGATACGGTCGAACAAAAAATACATACCTGCCAAGAGAACGGTAATCGCTTTGTGTCTTGCATTGGAATTATCAAGAAAGGATGCAGATAAACTTCTTTCCTCTGCCGGATACAGTTTATCCCGTGCCGACGATTTTGATCTTGTGATTGCCTTTTGCATTGAAAAGAAAATATTTAATTTCTTTGACATTAACGAGGCGCTTTTTCATTTCGGTTTTGAGCCGTTTTGAAAAAGAAAAAGCCGCCGTCGGGAAACGGCAGCCGAGTATCATTTTGAGTCCGCGGATTTATCATCCGATGTGTTCAGGTTATCGAGCGCATATTGAAGGCATTGCACAACGATTTTATTCATGGAAGTGTTGTACTCGCCGGCAAGGCGGTCAAGCTGCTCCACAATATTTACGGGAATGCGGAATGTTTTATTGACGGATTCAAAACCCTTTTCAAGTTCAAGCATGATAAATCTCACCTCTCTGCATATTATTATGCACTATATTCAGAAATAAATATACAAGCAGTTTATCTTGCAAAACTCTTGCGGATGGTGCCGAAAAAATGTATAATGATACTTGGAGAAGTATGACTATCACTGAGTTTCAAAAAATGTCGCCGCTGCGGCGACCAAATAACATTTGGTGAGGTTTATAATAATTCTTAAATGGGAGGCGGAATTGCTATGGGAGAACCAAAGAAATTAAGAAAGCTGATAAAGGCGGCAAAAATGGGAAAGCCCTGCGCTATGTACCGACTTGGTATTTGCTTTGAAACAGGAAATATGACTGAGAAAGACTTAACGAAAGCTGCCGAATGGATCTCCGCTGCGGCCGAGGCTGGATATGCTCCGGCACTTGAATGGATAAAGGATTATTCTTTTGACGATAACGCCTTGATTCAGGCGGAAAGCTGAGGGAATATATGAACCATCTGCAATACAACAAAATTCTTGACAAAGTGGATCTTTATGAAGGGCTTGAAAAAGACACGCTGACAATACGGCTTGAGGGAAATATCTGTGAGCGTTGCCCGTCCGATATGCACAGATATGATATTTCAGGTCCTGTCGAACCCGGTGCTTACAACATCGATTTTACTTCCTATGCCCCTAAGCATAGATACGAGTTGATTATAAAAAACGTTAACGAAAGCAGCATCGATATTACCTTTAACGGAAACGACTACACCCTACACGAAGGAATTAACTGTCTTTTTGACATAAGGGAGTCTCAGGCGTCATACGACGGCCCGTGGTTTACGGGCGTGGATGAATTGAAGGCTGTATGGGTGAAATAAATAACAATGAGGTGGCGACGTGAACGGTATTAAGCTGAAAATATCAAAACCAAAGGATAAGCTTCCCGCAGGTTCAAGTAAGGTGTTTGGCAATCCCGATGTGTGGGACGGCTTTGAATGGCCGTACATAGAAGATAACAGCGAAAAGTACGACTTGACCTTTATGTGTCAGATTGACTGCGCTAAGGCAGAAGGCTTTGACGAAAGCGGACTGCTTCCCAAAACGGGAATCCTATATTTCTTTTATGACCTTGATACAATGCCCGAAGCACCGGATGAAAAATCGTCACGGGTTCTTTGGTACAACGGCGAATTATCCGCCCTGCATGAAATGATACTGACAGATGAGGACGGCAACAGTCTGGCTTTTTCGGAACAGAAAATAGATTTTGAAGCATCGGATGCGGATGATAAATCAGCTCATCTTCTGCTTGGAGATATGACGCAAAGCTGTGATTTTATAAACGATCGTCTGCCGCTTTTGCGTATCGGCTCGCTTGAAACGGAGGATGCGGAGATCCGCTTTAAAGATGACGGTTGGCTGTGCTTTTATAATGAAACGGAAAAACAAAAAGTGCACGATTTTTCCAAAGTGAAAGCAGTTCAGATAAGTTGTAAGGAGAGATAATATGGAAAATATTTATTTGTTTTCTGAAATTGACAGCAGTATAAGAGAGACTCTCGGTAAAAATGCCTGTGAAATGATAGATACCGAACCGAATTCGCTTGGCTTTGTTTTGACACAGGAGGCTTGTGCCGAATTTTACATAACGAGAGAAATTGAGAAGGATTTGCGCGGTCGCATTACCGCAGTGCTTGACGGTCTTTGCTCGGACGCCGGTGTAAAATTCGGAGAAAGTGCAACCGTTTCGATTTTCGCCAGCACGGTTGTTCCGATGCCCGGTATTCTCGAAAAAATCAACGGCGTCGGATTGAATGAATCCGTATTGAGTACCTTGCCAGACGAAGCCGCGCAAAAAGCATGGGCATTGCATCTTCAACTCATGAAAGCATTCGCATGTGAAATGGATGTAAGCTCTCGGCATTTTACCGATCTTGAAAACGAAGCGACAGGAAAATACGGTGTGGACGAGATTGAAAAATTGTCTGTTGAGGCATTACGAGAGCTATGCGCCGCATTCAAAAACGTATATGCGGCACAAGGAGTGTGCAGCCTTTCGACCGACCCATATGAGCAATTTTTCATGTTGCTGAAGACAGCGTTCAGAAGTTGGGATAACCCTCGTGCGTGTGTGTACCGGGGAATGAAGGGAATCACCGACAGCGGGCTTTCAATTGCTGTGCAGCTTGTTGATTTAAAAACAGGAAAATACTTCAAGAATAGAACCACGATCGCAGCCGCCGACCGAAACAATAAAGAAAAGGATGCTTCCAACAAATCGGCGCCGCAGGGAGAATTCAAGCGGATTGAAATTGACGGCGACCTGTTCGAGGGCTATTTCATTAACGGAAAAAAGAACGGGCGCGGAAAATACACCTGGGCAAACGGCGACGTCTTTGACGGTAACTGGGTGGATGGCAAGCGCACCGGCAAAGGAAGAATCACATGGTCAAACGGCGACACTTACGAGGGCGAATGGAAGGACGGAAAACTCTGCGGCCGGGGCAAGCTCATCCAATACGGCAAATCCCCGAGCGGTGAAACATATATGAAATACTCCTACGACGGCGAGTGGCTCGACAGCAAGGAGCACGGTCACGGCATCTGCGTCGAGGGGGATTTCGGCATGGAGAAAATGGATAAGGTGTTCGAGGGCGAATGGGTAAACGGCAAGCGCCAAGGACGGTTTGTGTGGTATTATACAAACTCAAAAGGCGGAAGATATATGGACTTTTATGAGGACGGCAATCTGATCGAAACCTGTATTCCGTATGACGAAAGCATAAAAACCGTCGAGGACGCTCGGCGCGCGAGGGCTCTTGCGGATGGAAAAAGCTCGTCTACAACTCCTGTTTACACCAATTCCTCCCCTGCCGCTGCGCAGGACAGCGCCGATACGGCAGAGGACTTCGAATGGGAGGAGTTTTCCTCGGTCGGCGAGCTTCACGAAAAGCTTCTCCGTCCGGAGCTTTTCCGCGATCCGGAGGATCGCTATCTCCTCAATTCGTGCATGTATCTTGATACGTTTATCGATGAATTCCGCGAGGAATTTACGGACGGCGACTATGCGGAAACAAAGGAGATCATCGCCGAGATCCTCGGCGTGGAGAGCGGCGAGCTCACGGAGAGCATCGAGCTCCGTCTTGACTTTATCCGCGGATTTACCGAAAAGGAGTACCTCCTTGCGGCGATGTACAGCCTTGCTTACGACGAAAGAACGGACCTTGCGCCGTATCTTGCAAATCTCGCCTGCTATTTATGGACGGACACCGGGGACGGCGACTACTTCAACCCGCTGCTTGATCTGTTCAAGATGTCCGGCGAATACGATGACGACGACAGCACATGGCTCTGCGCCATACTCCGTATGCAGGAAAACGGCAATATCGACGAACCGCTCGAGCCGAACGATGACGGCAGCTTCGACAACCAATTCGCATATTTCGATGATGTGTTTGGCGATCTCCTCGATAAAGGATACCTGCCCGGCTCGGACGGAAAAATGTATCTGTCCGATATCGGCGATGACAGTGAGGAAGAAGCGGAGGAGTCCGATACCGGAGACGATGTGCTGCTCCGTTACCAAAACGGGGATTCCTACCGCGGCGCGGCGATCGGCGGCGTGCGCGAGGGTTTCGGCGCATATTTCTTCGCAGACGGCGGGTTCTACCGCGGTAGTTTCCATGCGGGCAACTACGAGGGCTACGGCATGCTGGACGAAGGAAACGGCAAGGTCTACAAGGGACTTTGGAAGGACGACAAGCGCTGCGGCTACGGCGAGCAGACCTACGCAGACGGCGAGGTTTACCGCGGCTGGTGGAAGGACAACCGCTTCCACGGCTTCGGGCGGTATGAATTCGCAAACGGCGAGGTCTTTGTCGGAGAGTTTTTCGGCGGTATGCGCCACGGCATCTCGCTCATGCGCAGAAGTAACGGCAAATGGTACGGCAAACGCTGGAACAACGACGATATTCTCCCGTCCCCGACGGGACCGCGAGTGCTGAACACCAAGGACGGCTCCCGCTATGTTGGGGCGGTCACGGAAAGGCGCGTCGGCAGCACCGTTTATATATCCCGTCACGGGTTTGGCGAGGTGCGCTTCTCCGATGTGAATGCAAGCGATCTCACCGACTGCTACGTCGGGCAGTTTGTAAACGACTCTCCGTGCGGCACGGGAGTCTGCATCCTGACAAAGGGCGACAATCCGTACATAATAGCAAGCGACGACTTTTCGTCAAATTCCCTTCCCGAGGGCGAATGCCGCATGATCTGGCTGTCATTTGAAAACGGCATCGAATATGCGGAATACTATGTCGGCGGATTCTATGATTCCAAATGGTGCGGCAGAGGCACGCTGTATCTCATCGAAAGCGGAGAGTATCAGGATGCCCGCCTCTACGGCTTGAAGTCAGGCACCGTCATCTGTTGCAACACCTTTGACCATGGACCCGACGGTTTCGCTTCGGTCACCGATGCATACGGCGAGATGAGATACGGACGCTTTGTTGACGGATTATGGAAACCGAACAAGTAATGTCATCTGATTTTGATAAACGGAGTGTGAAATATGCAGCCCGAAACCGCATTAAAGCTGTGTGCCGCAGTAGAAATCCTGATCGTTGCGGTCAGTGTTCTCCTCGCGGTATGGAAACGGAATAATCTGAAAAGCGTTATCCGCACCCTCGGTGTGGGCGTGTTTTTGTCGCTGGTGGTGATGGTGCTGCCGTATTACATCGGCGGCAGAAGTCCCTATGCCTTTTGGCTGTCGGTGTTCAACGCCATGTGCGCCATGTTAATGAATGCCGATCCGGTGGAAATACTGGAAAGCATCGGCGCCGTTCAGGTAAGCTTTGTTTCGGTCTATCGGGCGGTACTGCTGTTTCTGTTCATTTTAGCTCCGCTGTTTACGATCGGCATTACGCTGTCCTTCTTCTCGGAGCGGTTCACAAGGCTGCTCTACCGACTTCGTTCGGTATTTCGGGATTCCTATTTATTCTCGGCTGTGAACGAACGCACTGTCTGCCTTGCGGAGAATATTGCCGAAAAGGAACGTAAACCGCTGATTCTGTTTGCGATTTCCCGCAGTACGGAGGATGAAAGCGCCGAACTGCTATCCCGAATCAAAAAGCTCGGCGGGTATGTGCTGACCGGGGATATTTCCTCTGTCCGGCATAGCATCCGCCGCAAACGCCATTATTATCTGTTGGATTTTGACGGCAGTATCAATCTGGAAAACGGTCTGCGGCTCTTTGAAAAATACAACGATGCGGCAAGTGATAATCTGTATATGTGGCTTTATACCAAGGATGAAACGGCCTCGGTCATCTTTGATTATCTGTACGAAAAATTTCATGTGCAGCTTATTAACGAAGAACAGCTTATCGCCCGGCAGCTTGTGCGGGACTTTCCGCTGTATAAAGCCGTGACGGGAAACAGACTGTCGATACTGCTTGTCGGCGCGGGAAATATCGGTCTGGAAATTCTGCGCACCGTCACATGGTGCGGGCAGTTGGGTGACGGAATACGGACGGAGATTCACGTCATCGACCGCGACGGCGACCGGGCAAAGGCATTGCTGGCCAAAAGCTCGCCGCAGCTTGCCGAAAGGTTCGGCATACAGTTTTATACCGCGGATACGGAAACCGACAGCTTTCCGAAGGTGCTGTCCGATATCTCTCCCGATTACATCATTGTCTCTCTCGGCGAGGAAAAGCGCAATATCCGCACCGGACTGTATCTGCGGCGGTTTTACGGGCTGAACGGCGACAAACCGTTTATACATATTCTGATGGACAAAACGGCAACCGAGGAACTGCTTCTGCCGTATTTGTGCCTTTCAGATTGGAAAATATCCGCCGACAGGCAGAGATACACGGAGCAAAAGCTGTGCTCCTTTGCACTGTTGCCCTTCGGCAGCTATGAGAAGACCTACGGACATATCCTGACTGCCGATTCACTTGACTATTGGTTGGCGGTTGCGGTCAATGCCGTGCGTATAGGCATTACCGAAATCAACGAAACACATACACCTGCGCTGCTCAAAAGTCTGTACAATCAGGTGGAGTATTACAAAAACTACGCGGGCGCGTATGCCGTTTCTCTGCCGTACAAGCTGTATCTGATGGAACTTGAGCTTGTTGATGACGGAAGAGGCGACCTCTCTGTTATGGAAGAAACATTGCCGGCATTTGAGGATCTCCTTCTGAGACAGGAGGCCTTGCGCTTTGAAGCGTTTATGCGCGCGTCCGGCTGGACGGATTTGCCGCTTGACTGCGTTCATGATGGCATTTACCAGGATAAATTAAAAAAGTGCCACGCTCGACTTTCTGCGGAGAGCACCGAAAAGCTGTCCGATATTACGGGACGGAATTTTGATGCGGAGGATAGGCAGAACCTATACCGTATCCCGCAGATTTTGCGTCTTGCGGGGGAAATGTCCGGAAAGAAACTTTCGGTACGGAAAGCGACGGGAACCGAAACGAATGATATGTGACAGTCACAAAACTACCGTTAAGGAGAAATCATCCTATGAGCATATGCGACGAGTTAAAAAAACAGGCAGAGCAAACATACGCCGAGGGAATTGACAAATCGATTGAAACAGCGGCGGCGTGCTTTCGGCTTTGCGCCGAGGGGTTATCCCGATTTTCCGATGACGGCGGAGGAAG
>JAHAZT010000017.1 GCA_018383975.1 Eubacteriales bacterium
TTTACGCTCTCCGAGCAGGCGGAGAGAATCGAATATCCGAGCTCCGGCAGGCGGAGCGTCTCCTCCTCGGATTTATAGCGTATTTCCGGCTTCTTTGCCATGACGCCGAGACCGGAGCAGGGAACGTCACAGAGGACGCGATCGAATTTTTCGTCTGCGCACGGAACGGACGCATTATGTACCGCGGTTTCGATTATATCAATGCCGAGCCTTTCGGCGCCTTTTTTTATAAGCGAGAGCTTGTTTTTGTGCAGGTCGCGCGATACTATTTTTCCTTCGTTTTCTGCGCGGATGGCGGAATAAAAGCTCTTTCCGCCGGGACACGCGCATGCGTCGAGCAGGCTTTCCCCCTTTTCCGTGCCGAGAGCCTCGCAGCATATCTGCGAAGCCTCGTCCTGCACGAAAAAGAAGTCCTCAAAGCGCAGGAGCTTTTCATAGGGGACGTTTTCCGTCATACGGACGCCGCGCGGCGAATATTTTGTCGGCTCGGAATGAATTCCTTCATCCTCAAGCATTTTTATAAATTCTTCCCTTGAAACGCGGAGGGTGTTGACGGTAACCGTCATAAACGGATGAGAAAGCGTGGCGGCAAGGCATTTTTCCGCCTTTTCTTCTCCCAGCTCCTCCGTCCATTTTCCGCATATCCATTCGGGAACGGAATATTTTATCGAAAGATATTTTATCTCGTCCGACGAGCGGTCGGGTAGGTAATTTCTGCCCTTTTCTCTTGCCGCGCGACGGAGAACGGCGTTTGCAAAGGCTTCGCTGTTCTTTTTTGCGGTGAATCGGGTCAGAAGCGAGACAGACTCGTTCACAGCCGCCGAGTCCGGAATTTTATCCATAAAATAAAGCTGATAAAGCCCGATATAAAGCGCGGTTCTTACGTCCCTGTCTATATTTTCGGGGTCGCGATCCGAAAAGAGGGAAATGAGCCGGTCGAGGGTCAGTCTGCGTTCGATAACGCCGTATAAAAGGGCGGTATAAAACGCTTTTTCAACGCCTGTCAGCCCGTATTTTTCTATTGACGCGGAAAGCTCAATATTTGAATACTTTCCGTCCTTTTCAAATTTCTGAAGCGACAGAAATGCCGCCTGACGTGCCGTCATCTTCTTCTGTTCCTTCCTCCCATAACGAGTATAAGTATGCGGAGAAGATTTGCAAGCGATACAAACAGTGCCGCAACATACGTCATAGCCGCTGCCCAAAGCACCTTGCGCACGCCGCTTTTCTCCTCCGAGGAGACGATTCCTTGACTTTCAAGCACGGAAAGCGCGCGGCGGCTCGCGTTGAATTCAACGGGAAGCGTCACAAGCTGAAAAACGGTTGCCGTCGCAAAGCATATAACGCCGGCGAAAGCAATATAAAAGCCGACGTCCGAGTCATAAGAAAACGACGAAAGCAAAAGTCCGATGAGAACCAGCGGCATTGCAAGATTTGAGCCGAGATTTGTTATCGGGATGAGAGCCGCGCGCAGCCTGAGCGGCGCATAGCCCGTCGCGTGCTGAATTGCGTGACCGCATTCGTGCGCGGCTATGCCGCATGCGGCAACGGAATTTGAACCGTAAACCCCTTCCGAAAGGAAAACCGTGTTTGTGCGGGGGTCGTAGTGGTCGGAGAGGTGACCTCTGCACGGAGCCACGGCAACGTTCGTTATCCCCTGCGAGCGGAGAATTTTTTCCGCCGTTTCCGCTCCCGTCAGACCGCGGGCGGTACGCACGCGGGAAAATTTTCCGTATGCGGACTGAACCCTTATCTGAGCAATCATTGCCCAGATGACGCACGGAAGCACAAGGACTATATAAAGATAGTAGCTTTCAAAATAATAGCCGAATATCGTCATTTGTTTTCTCCTTTTCCGAGAACCGAGCTCTCCGTTATCTTTCTTCCGCGGATAAAATCTCCCGCGCTCATTTCATTTTTGCCCTGCGGAATAAGCCGCAGGATTGCAAGCCTGCCCTCGCCGCAGTTTATTTCCATTCTGCCGTCGCCCTTGCCGATGAGAAGGGCAACCGTTCCGGGCTCGCCTTTGCTTTCGCCTTCGGCGGTGACGGCGCGTGTTATCTTTACGGGGAGACCGTCGATGTCCGTATGTGCGAGCGGAGCGGGGGAAAGCGCACGGATTCTCCGGGAGCATACGTCCGCACTTTCCGAAAAGTCAATTATCCTGTCCTTTGCTTCAATCTTTTTTGCATAGGTTGAAAGACCGTCGTCCTGTTTTTCGGGCGGGTATTTGTCCGTTCCGATCGCGCGGATGACGTCAAGCAGAAGAGCCGCGCCCTTTGCGGCAAGCTCGTTTTCAATATCGCCGCACGTCGACGACGGCAAAAGCGGCACGGAAACCTTTGCAAGCATATCGCCTGTGTCCAGTCCGTCGTCCATTTTCATTATAGTTATGCCGATTTCCTTTTCCCCTGCCATAATGGCTCTCTGAAAGGGAGCAGCGCCTCTGTATTTCGGCAGAATCGAGCCGTGAACGTTTATCGACTCGTATTTTGGCTCAAAAAGCACGTAATGCGGCAGGATTTTGCCGTATGCGACTACGATACAAAGGTCGGGCGCAAGCGAACGGAACGTTTCGCCGAAAACCTCTTCCTTCAATGTCGACGGCTGATAAACCGGATAGCCAAGCTCCTGCGCCAGCACCTTGACGGGCGTCGGCATGAGCTTATGACCGCGGTCCTTCGGCTTGTCCTCTCTTGTGACAACGCCGATTATATCGTTTTTATATTCCGAAGCGGCGATTGCCGAAAGCACGTTTTTTGCAAATTCGGGTGTGCCGAAGAAAAGTATTCTCAATTTTCGTCTCCTTCTTCAAGCTCCTCCGCCGATATCATTCTTTCCGCCTTGTCCGGATAAAGGATACCGTCGAGATGGTCGATTTCGTGACACATGGCGCGCGCCAGAAGTCCCATTCCCTCATAGGTTTTTTCATTTCCGTCAATATCCAGAGCGCGGATTTTCACATAATTCGGCCTGCAAACGATGCCCTGCTCGCCGGGGAGCGAAAGACACCCCTCCGGACCTACCTGCTCCCCCGCCGTTTCGATTATTTCGGGATTGATAAGATAAAGCACCTCGCCCTCCGTCACTTCAATCACGACGGCGCGGCGCAGAACGCCGACCTGCGGAGCCGCAAGCCCGACGCCGTCCGCATCGCGCATAGTTTCCAGCATATCGGAGAGAAGTGTTTTCGTTCTTTCCGTTATTTCCGTTATCGGTCGGCTCTTTTTGCGGAGAGGCTCCTCTTCCGTTATTATTTTCAGCTTTGCCATGGTTCCTCCTTTTATACCGTCGACGGGTTTATGTCAACGGAAACGGATATTTTTCCGCCTGCGGCTTTTTCCGCGCCGAGAAGCAATTCGGAAAACAACGCGCGCGAGCGGGAATTGTTTTTATGTTTTACGAGAATTCTCATTCTGTATTTGTTTTTCAGTTTATAGAGCGGCGCCTCGAACGGACCGAAAACCGTCAGCGGGACGTCCGTATATTTTTCTTTTGAAAGGCGCGAAAGCTCCTCCGCCAGCTTTGCGGCAAACTCTCTTGAAGCCGCCTCCTCCGATGACGACACAGAGAAAAGCGCGATATCGCAGAAAGGCGGAAAAACCAGCGCGCGACGCAAAGCGATTTCGTTTTTGAAGAACCGCTCGTAGTCCTGTCCCGCGCCGAGACGTATCGTTTCGCTGTCGGGACAGTACGTCTGAACGACAGCCTCTCCGTGCTCGTCACTTCTTCCCGACCTGCCAACGAGCTGCGTTATCAGAGAAAAAGTCCGCTCCGCCGCGCGGAAATCGTCGGAATAGAGGGAGCTGTCCGCAGAGACTGCCGCCGCAAGCGTCACACGGGGAAAATTATGCCCCTTTGCGATCATCTGCGTGCCGAGAAGTATATCGGCTTCGCCTCTTGAAAACTTGCCGATTATCTCGTCCCTTGAATATTTTCCCGTCGTCGTGTCCGCGTCCATACGAAGCACCCTTGCGGACGGTATAAGCGATTTTACGGCTTCCTCAAGTGCCTGCGTGCCGTAGCCCATATAGCCTATATGCTCGCTTTTGCAAGCCGGACATACCTTCGGCGGAACCGTTTTGTAGCCGCAGTAATGACACACCATAGAGCCCTTGCCGTGACTTACGTGATAAGTCAGCGCGACGGAGCAGTGAGGGCAGAGCATAACGCTGCCGCATTTGCGACAGATGAGAAAGCTGCTGTAACCCCTTCTGTTCAGGAAGAGAAGCGACTGATGTCCCTCCTCGTAATTTTTTATCAGTTTTTCAGCAAGCACCTTGCCGATTATCCTGAATTCCGATGAATCCTCGCGCATATCGGCAAGCGTGACGCTCGGCAGGGTTGCGTTTCCGTATCTGCCGTTGAGCTTCACAAGCGAATATACGCCGGTCACTGCTCTGTAATAAGTTTCGACGGACGGCGTTGCGGAGCAGAGGAGCATAAGCGCGCCGCTGTTTTTGCAGCGGTAACGCGCGACGTCCTTTGCGGAATATTTCGGCGATTGATCGGATTTATACGTATGCTCCTGCTCCTCGTCTATCACAATCAGACCGAGGTTTTCAAGCGGAGCGAAAATTGCCGAACGCGTGCCGAGGACGACGTCGCAGTCGCCGCGGCGGATTTTCCTGTAAGTGTCAAACCGCTCGCCTGCGGAAAGCGCCGAGTGAATAACGGCGAGCCTGTCTCCGAAGCGCGCGGAAAACGTCGCGACGGATTGCCACGTCAGCGCGATTTCCGGAACGAGAACTATCGCCGTTTTGCCCATTCCGACAACGTCCTCGCAGAGCGAAAGGATAATGCTTGTTTTTCCGGAGCCCGTCACGCCGTATAAAAGTGCGCCGTGAGGGTCGCCGTCGATAAGCGACAAAAGCTCTTCCTTTGCCCGCGACTGCTCGGCCGAAAGGTTTGTCCGTTCGTTTCTGACGGGCAGATTCATATACGGCAGGCGGAGCTTTTCCTGCTTTATAATGTTTATCAGTCCACGCTTTTCAAGCCCCTTTGCGGTTGACGGCGAAAAGCCCTCGTCCGTAAGCTCCGAAAGAGGAATTCTGCCGGCTTTCTGTATTCTTTCGTAAAGCCGACGGTGAGCGTCCGTCGTTCTCGGCATGGAAAGCGCGCTTTCGTCGCCGTCGTCTCTGAGAACGGCAACGCGCTCCTCCGCTTTTGTCGCGCCTTTTATTTTCAGCTCCGACACAAGCAGTCCGCTCCTTGCCATTTTGCGGGCAAGAGAAGAAACGTCGTCCGAAAAGACCTTTTTCAGGTCGGACACGGACGTTTTGCCGTTTTCAAGCAGATATTCAAAAAGGACGCGGCTTCTCTGATTGAGCGACGGAACGTCGACTCCCTCCGCAACCGAAAAAAGCTCCTCCGCTTTTTCAAAAGCGTCGGCGGGGATAAGCCTGCGGACAGCGTCTCCTGCCGAACAGAAGGTGCGTTCGCAGAGAAAATCCGCAATGCCCAGCATTTCCTCCGAAAGGGAAAGCTCCGGACTTATAACGGAGATTACGGGCTTTAAGGAAAGCCCCTCCTCCGCCTCTTCTTCATGCTCGGAGACGACGACTATCGCGCTTTGTTTTCTGTTGCCTGCGCCGAACGGCACAAGCACAAAGTCCCCGCGCGTGACCGTTTTCTCCTCCGAATCGGGAACGTAATAGGTGTAAACCGAGTCCAGATGATGGGGAAGGTCAAGAAGCCTGACTCCGACGGCGCGGCTGTACTTTTCCATTTTCAATTAAAGGTCGTCGTGAATTTCTTTGTCGGCTTCGGGGTCAACAACCTCGAAATCCCCCTTGTAAATGCGCTGCACGGCGGTTTCAACGGCTTTTTTATCGCGGACGTCGCTCTTTATAAGCGCCGCGATGGACTTATCCGTCTCTTTTCTCTCAATCATTTTTTCCGCCTGCTCTCTCTGCGCAACGTATTCGTCGGTTACCATTCTTGCGCATTTCGCCGTTGCCATAACGAGCATATAACGGTTCATCTTTCCCTTTGTAAGCTGGTCGATTGAAGGACTGATCATCATAATATTTATCTCCTGTCAGTTAAAAAATTTTTCTTTCACTTCTCTGTTGCGGAAGGTGCGTGCCTTTTCCGCCTTTTCTATTGACATTATAAGCTCTGCCGCCTTATCGGATTCGCCGTGACCGTTTATCACGATGTAATCGTATTTTGAAAAATATTCAAGCTCATAGCGGGAGGCTTCCATTCTCCTGCGGATTATCTCATCCGATTCCGTGCCTCTGCCGCGCAGACGCTCCTCAAGGGTTTTCGCGTCCGGAGGGAGAATAAGAACCATAACGGCCTCCGGCATTTTCTCCTTTACCTGCATTGCGCCCTGAACCTCTATTTCCAGAATGATATTCTTTCCCGCGTCAAGACAGCGTTCGACAGCCGCCCTCGGCGTTCCGTAAAGATTGCCGACGTATTCCGCGTGTTCGAGCATTTCTCCCGCGGTAATCTTCTTTTCAAATTCCTCAAGGGAAATGAAATGATAATGGACTCCGTCAATCTCGCCCTCGCGCGGCTTTCTTGTCGTTGCGGAGACGGAAAATTCAAAATTGCCCGAATCGACGAGTTTTTTGTTTATCGTGCTCTTTCCGCTTCCCGCGGGACCGGAAATGACAAAGAGCAGCCCTCTTTTAACGCCATTCATTCGTCGTCGCCCTCGTCCTCGTCGTCCGGCTCGAACAGACCCTCAAGCCTGCCGGAGATTGTTTCCGCCGCAAGCGCGGACAAAATGACGTGGTCGCTGTCCGTGATTATAACGGAGCGGGTGCGTCTGCCGCAGGAAACGTCGATAAGACCTCCCGCTTCCTTCTGCTCCGCAACGAGACGCTTTATCGGCGCGGATTCGGGACTGACCACCGCCACAACCCTGTGCGCCGCAACCATATTGCCAAAACCGATATTTATAAACTTCATCATAAGTTTTCTGCCGTCCTTTTCGAGATTATTCTATATTCTGTATCTGTTCGCGGATTTTTTCAAGCTCCGCCTTTATTTCAACGACGAGCTTTGCAATTTCGGCATTGTTCGCCTTTGAGCCGATGGTGTTTGTCTCGCGGTTGATTTCCTGAAGCAGGAAATCCAGCTTCCTGCCGACAGGCTCCCCGCTCTCGACGATTTCGTCAAAGGCGGCGAAGTGCGAATCCAGACGGACAAGCTCCTCATCAATTGCCAGCTTGTCTGCCGCAAGGGCACATTCCGTCAGCAGTCTGCCCTCGTCAAAGGTGATGCCGTCGCCCGCTATCTGCGCTATGCGCGTGCGGATTTTTTCAAACTGACCATTTACGTCCGCCTCGGAAAGCGGAGCGATTCTCTTTGCCAGCGCCTCAACTCTGCGGCGCTTTTCAACGATGTCCGCCTTCATGTTCGCGCCCTCCGTTTCCCTTGCGGAAAGGAAAGCGTCGATTGCCTCGTCAAGCACGGGCAGGAACTTCTGCCATTCGGCGTCGACGTCCTCCTCCGCTTTTTTGACGGTGAAAATGTCCCTGTTCTGGGCAACTCTCATTGCGGAAATGTCATTCGGGAGACCGAACTCCTCGGAAAGACGGCGAAGCGCGTCGATATAGCTCTTTACATACGCGCGGTCAAGCTCGACCTCTATTCCCGGATTTTCAAGAACGTCAATCGTGACGAAAACGTCAATCTTTCCTCTTGAAATGCCGCGCTCCGTCAGGCGCGACTTTATCTTTTCTTCAAGAAATCCGAAAAGACGGGGAATTTTGATTGTGCAGTCGAGATAGCGGTTGTTCACCGACCTTATCTCGACGAGGACGCTTCTCTCGGAGGTTTCCCTCTTGGCGCGCCCGTAGGCTGTCATACTTCTTATCATATTATTATGTCCTTTCTGCGCTTTGCGCAACTATCCATAATATAACAAGATAATTATATAATAATTGCGCGGGGATGTCAACCTTCGTCGCGCGTTTTTCCGGATTTTATTTGAGCGCCGCGCCAAAGCCGGGGCAAAAAGCGCGCGGAAGGGAAAATTCTTCGTTTCCGACCGCATATCCGCGCCTGCGGACGCCGGAAAATTGCCGATTTTGCCGAAATACTTTCAAAAACCCTGTACAACCGCGGAAAAATGTGTTAATATTTAATGTGAACCAGAATATTTTTTTACGGAGAAAACTATGGCAAAACAGCTTACGGATAAAAACGATATAAAAATTTTCATTTTGTACCTGCTCAAAAACATCGAGCGCCCCGTCGACATGATAACCCTGAACGATATCGTCGTTCAGGACGGGTTTGTCAACCAGTTCGACTTTATGGACTGCTTCTATGAGCTTTGCGACACGAGCGCCGTGCGCAAATCCGAAAAGGACGGCGTCGAGCTTTATGAAATAACCGGCGAGGGCTCCGTCGCGGCGGAGACAATGCAGAGCAATATCATCCAGTCGATACGCGAAAGAAGTCTGCGATCGGCAATGAGGCTTCTCTCGTTTCACGGCAGAGGCGCAAAGCACAGCTGCACGCTTGAAGACGCAGACGACGGCAGATGCCGCCTTGTCTGTCGCTTCACGGACAAAAACGGCGAGTTCTTTTCGCTTTCCGTCCTGTTTGAAACGCGTCATCAGGCGGAGCTTATGAAATATAATTGCGGCGAAGACCCCGAGCTTCTCTATCGCGGAGTGCTGAGCATTCTTTCCGGCGATATAAATTATCTTGCCGACGCATGGGCGGGCGACGTCGAATATGACGGAGAGGAGGAAAATCCGTAATGGCAGAGCAAAAGCCGAAAAAACCGAATTTTATCTGGCGGAGCATACTCAAGGACGGAAAGGGCGTTGATAAAAAGGACGTCATAGTCGGTTACAGCCTCAAAAATCTTTTCCGGCTCTATTTCCGCAGGCTTTCAAACCTTGTGACGATAAACCTCTTTTACATCTTCGGAAACTTTCCCGCTCTGTTTCTTTTCCTTGCAATCAGCGGATATTTCAGCCATCTTTCCTCCGAGCCGACAAGCCCCTTTTTCCCCGTTATTTACGGCATAAAGACGGCAGGCGGGAAAAGTCCCGTTCTGGAAGCGCTCTTCGGCGCATGGGGCGGAATGGCGGAGACCGCCGCGCCGACAACGGTAACCTATATTCTTCTCGGCATAGGCGCGCTGTTTATATTCACGTTCGGACTTGTCAACGTCGGCTGTACGTATCTCATAAGGGAAACCGTCCGCGGCGAGCATATCTTCATCTTTGACGACTTCTTTTCCGCAATCAAGAACAACTTCGGAAAGGGACTGCTTTTCGGCATAATCGACTGCGGCATGCTTTTCGCATGCGGTTATTCGATTATGTGGTATTACGTCAACTACAACGCGTATTACATTCTCTTCTTCTGCTCAATATTTATGACGGCTGTCTATCTGTTTTTGCGTGTTTATATGTATCTGATGATAGTCACGTTCGATATAAAGTTTACGAAAATGCTGAAAAACGCGTTTATTTTCTCGATTCTCAACCTCGGCAGGAACGTTCTTGCGCTTCTTGCGTGCGTCGCGCTCTGCGCAATCGCGTTCATGGGCTCGACGTTGTTCATGCCGATAGGAATTATTCTTGCAATTCTCATTCTTTTCTCAACGATGACGTATATCTCCGTTTATGCGGGATATCCGAAGGTCGAAAAGCTGATGATTGACCCCTATTACAAAAACAATTCTTCCGATGACGACCCGCGCGAAAACATTCCCGAAAGAACGGGAAAGGGTCACATAGAGGATGACGAGGACTGACGGAGGAAACTATGTCGGATAAGGCAAAAACAGCCGCAGAGCAGCACGATATAATCGGCTATGCGGCGTCGGACGGGGCGTTTGAAAGAACGAAAAACGCCGGCGCCCGCTGGTTTTTTAAAAAAACAAATCTCGGACTTTTCATTCATTTCGGAATTTCCGCCGCAGGCGACGATATTGATATTTCGTGGGGCATGATGGACAATCCCGACCGCCGGGCAAAGGGCAACGGAATTCTGACCCCGAACGAATACTGGGCGCTTGCGGAGAAATTCAATCCGTCGCGGTTCGAGCCGGAAAAGTGGCTCTCGGCGGCAAAGAACGCCGGCTTTACGTATGCCGTTTTTACGACAAAGCATCACGACGGCTTTGCCATGTGGCCGTCCGACTTCGGCGACTTTTCAACAAAGCAGTATCTCGGCGGCCGCGACCTTGTCGCGGAATACGTTTCGGCTTGCCGGAGGGTCGGGCTGAAGGTCGGGCTTTATTATTCCCCGCCGGACTGGAGATTGAACAGAAAATATATGTCGTTTATGACGGGCTCCCGCTCCGAAAAATATCCGGACAGACCGCACGAGGATACAAATCATATGCCTGTCGACAGAATACCGGAAATGCCGGCGGCACACAAGGAAATGCTCGTCCGGTATTTCAACGGGCAGGTGCGCGAGCTGCTCACGCGCTACGGGCAAATCGACCTTCTCTGGTTCGACGGTACGCTTCCGTCGCTTGAGGGCGCAATGAAAATTGACGAAATCCGTGCGCTTCAGCCGCAGATCATAGTAAACGACAGGCTGTGGGGCGTCGGCGATTACAGCACCCGCTTTGAATGTAAACTGCCGACGGAAAAGCCCGATACGCCTTGGGAAACCGCGCAGATATGGCACGTCGGCGGAGGCTGGTCATATGTGCGCAACGCCGATAAATATCGCGCGCCGGAGATAACGCTTCATCAATATGAGGTTGCGAAAAAATTCGGCGGAAATCTCCTGCTGAACATCGCTCCGGACGGAAACGGCGAGGTCCCTCCGGCGTATTATGACGCGCTCGGAAGGCTGAAGCGCGACATCGCATTTATTGAAAAATAACGGCGCGTTTATTGACAAACGCCGCAAAAAACGCTATAATATTATCGGACTCAAAGAAAGGAGTTTATCACTATGAAAAAAATCATCGCAATCATTCTCGTTCTCGCAATGACGGCGCTCGTGCTTACGTCATGCGCAACCGTGCTTACCGGCGAATACGTCGGCAAGGCAAGCCTTTTCGGAATTATGGGAGCCGAGGTCACGTATAAATTCATCGGCAACAGGGTAACCGTTACGACGAAGGCAAGCATTGCCGGCTTTGAAAAGGAAACCGTTTACAATGGCACGTATAAAATCGAAAAGGGCGACGACGGCAAGCAGACGATAACCTTCACATACGAAGGCGACGGCTCAAATTACAGCGGCTCTCAGTCCTTCTCTCAGGACAAGAGCGCGAAAACAATCACAATCGGCGGCGTGACATATAACAAAAAGTAATCATTGACAGGAAACGGCGGAGGGAAAGCCCTCCGCCGTTTTTGTTTTTTCTCCGCCAAAAAATTTTTAAGCAGCGGCGGATTTTTTGGTTTTCCTCTTGATTTTCCCAAAAAAAGGGTATAAAATATAGAATATTTTTTGATTTTTTTGTTGAAAGGCGCAATTTATGCCCGAAAAAATGTTCACCGTTCCGGATATTTATCCGGAGTTCAAATGCAAAATATCTTCATGCAGACAGACCTGCTGTTACGGTTGGGAAATAACATTCGGAATGGAGGAATATTTCAGACTTATCGGGATGAACTGTCCGCGCGATCTGCGCAAAAGGCTGGACGGCTCCGTCTATGTTCTCGACCATCCGACGCGCGAGCGTTATGCGGTGCTTGCCAAAAGATATGACGGCGAATGTCCCATGCACGACCCTGACGGCTATTGTGCACTTCAGCGCCATTGCGGAGAGGACGCCCTGACGGACGTTTGCAGGTTTTATCCCAGAAGTCCGCACACGCGTCACGCAAACGAATGCTCCGTTGCCGCGTCGTGCGAGGCGGTCTGCGAGTTGCTTTTTGCCAAAAAAGAGCCTATTTCGTTTATAAATGTCCCGCTTGACTTCCGCAATGTTTTCACAACGGCGCAGGACGACGATATAAGAACAAAATTTTATGTTCCGATAAGGAAAAGGCTTGTTTCCGTCATGCAGAAAAGAGACGTGCCGCTCTCCGCAAGGCTGTCTTTTGCCGCAGCTTTTGCGGCGGAGCTTGACGTCGCCTTTGAAAAAGGAGCGGACGCGGCGGAAGCGCTTTTGTCGACAGACGGCGCGTCGCCGTCGACAGAAAAAAAGCCGACGGATTTTTCCGCTCTCGGAATTGCCGCAAAACTGCTTTCCGGCTTTGATTTCAGACATTCGGTCTATCCGTTTGCGCAGAAGGCGGCGGAAAATCTCGGCTTTGAAACGGAGAGCTTTCCGGAAAATTACGAAAAGGCAAAGTCCGGTTTTGAAAAAGCGTTTCCCGAATGGGAGCGGATGTTTGAAAATGTGCTTGTCAACCATTTTTTCTATGAGGGACTCCCTTTTTCCGATGACGGCTGCTCGTTTTCCGATAATATGAAAGCCATGTGCGCCGTTTACGGCATATGGCGGACGGCGGCGGTCGGCTATACGATGACGTCGCCCGATATGAATTCCCTTGTCGACGTTACGGCGGCATTTTTCCGTCTTGCCGAAAATTCACCCCTGCCGACAAACCTTGCAAGGGCGATGAAATCCGGAAATGAGCTGTCCGCCTGCGATTTTTCATCTTTGTGACGAAAGCCTCCCGCGCTCCGGCGTTATGTCCTCCGGAACAGCCTGTTGACAGGAAAGCCTCGATATGATATAATAATTATGTACTTATGTACAAAAATAAAGAACATCAAAGGAGAAAAATTATGAAAAAATTCAAAACCTTTCTTGCTCTTGTAATCATTGTGTCCGTCGTTGCGCTTTTGTTGACCGCCTGCGGCGGCAAAAACAACGATAAAATTATCGGTACATGGGAACGCGAGAGCAAACACCCCTCTGACGTTTTCGACGACATCATTACTTTCAAAAGCGACGGAACATACGTCGCAATCGACGGCAAAGGCGTTGAAAAAACCGGCGTCTATAAGGTCAGAAGCAGTAAGGAACTCCAACTCACCCAGCTCAACACCGTGTCCTATGAGTATAAAATCGAGGGAGACACGCTCACGATTTATACAAGGCTTTCGGGCGAAAGCATGTCAACATACAAGAAAAAATAATCTTCCGTGTCACGCCGACTCATCAGAACCAAAAAAGCCGCCTTCGGGCGGCTTTTTTAAGTGAAAAGAGAAGAGAGAAGATCGAAGAGAAGCACAATTGATTAAAAGGCTCCCTTTACACAAGGGAGCCTAAAAACTCCCCGATAACTTAAGTTTCTTTTGCCTACTTTTCTTTTCAAAGAAAAGTACGGTGCCT
>JAHAZT010000023.1 GCA_018383975.1 Eubacteriales bacterium
AGCTCCGTACCGTTGAGAACAAGGTCATATGCCTTGGCTCTGACGGAGGCTGGGTCGCTGTCGATATAGGGCAGACATTCATCGAGCGGCATGGTGAAGGGGTGGTGCATGGCGAGCCATGTGCCGCTTTCCTCGTCCCATTCAAAGAACGGGAATTCCGTAATCCAGAGGAAATTGAATTTGCCTTCTGGAATTATGCCGAGTTTCTTTGCAACTATCGTGCGGAGTGCGCCGAGGGTGGGCAGGGTGACCTTGTCCTTATCGGCAACGATGAGCGCAACGTCGCCCTTTTTCATGCCGAGAGCGGCGATAATGCTTTCAAGCTCGCCCTCTGCCATAAACTTTGCAAACGAGCACGAGGGTGTCTCGTCAACCCAGCGGATATACGCAAGTCCCTTTGCGCCGATGCCCTTTGCGTGCTCTGTGAGCTTGTCGATTTCTTTTCTGGAGAGCGTCTCTGCGCCGTTTTCGGCAACTATCGCGCGCACGGAGCCGCCGCCCTGTACGGCGGAGGAGAACACGGCAAAGCCGCTGTTTCCGACGATATCGGATATGTTCCGTATCTCCATGCCGTAGCGTGTGTCGGGCTTGTCCGAGCCGAAGCGGTTCATCGCCTCATTGTACGTCAGACGAACCATAGGCGTTTCGATGTCTTTATCAAGCACTTTTTTGAAAAGATAGACGATGAAGCCTTCAATCATATCCATTATATCGGACTGGTCGACAAACGACATTTCAAGGTCTATCTGGGTAAACTCCGGCTGACGGTCGGCGCGGAGATCTTCGTCGCGGAAGCAACGCGCAAGCTGAATGTAGCGGTCAAAGCCGGAGAGCATAAGCAGCTGCTTATAAATCTGCGGGCTCTGGGGGAGCGCATAGAAGTGACCGTGATGAATTCGGGAGGGGACGACGTAGTCACGCGCGCCCTCCGGCGTAGGCTTGATCATCATCGGAGTTTCGATTTCGATAAAGCCGTTTTTATAGAAGTATTCACGCGCGGCGAGAGCAATCTCGTGGCGCATCATAATGTTTTTCTGCAAGGGAGTGCGACGGAGGTCGAGATATCTGTATTTGAGAGCAAGCTCGTCGCGCACGTTAGATTCGTCGAGAATTTCAAAGGGGGTTGTCTGTGCGGCGGAGAGAATACGGTAATCGTCGACGGCGATTTCGATTTCGCCCGTCGGCATATGCCTGTTTATTGCGCTCTCTCCTCTTGCACGGACTACGCCGTGCGCCGCGACGACAAATTCGGAGCGCGTTTTGAAAGCCTTATCGAATATGGCTTTGTCCGTGTCGCCGTCGAAAGCGAGCTGAATTATGCCCGTTCTGTCGCGCAGGTCGATGAAAATCAGCGAGCCGAGATCGCGCACTCTCGCAACCCAACCGAGAGCGCAGACTCTCTTGCCGATATCGTCCTTTGTGAACTCCCCGCAGTATTTTGTTCGTCTGTCCTGTTTCTGTAATAATTCTGCCATTGTATTTTGTCCTTTCGGTGAGGTTATTTTCTGATTATTTCAATCGCTTCTTCGGCTGTTACGGAGACCTGCTCGCCGCCGTCCATTCTGCGGAGCGACATTTTGCCCTCTGCCTCTTCGCTTTCGCCGATGACGGCAACAAATCTGACTCCTGCTCTGTCCGCATATTTGAACTTGGCTTTGAGGGAACGGTCGGACCAGTAAACGTCCGTTGCAATGCCGGCGTTGCGCAGGCAGTCTGCGATTTTTGCCGTGAAAGCAAAGCGGTCGCTTCCCGTGGGAAGTATGAGCACCTCCGCCGTCGTGCGCTTTGCCGCTTCTATGATGCCGTTTTCGCGCAGCTGGGCAAACAGTCTCGAAAGCCCGATCGAAGCGCCGACGCCGGGCAGCTTTTTGTCCGTATAGAAGCCGGCGAGATCGTCATATCTGCCGCCTGAACAGACGGAGCCGAAATTCTCGTGACCGACGATAAACGTTTCGTAAACGGTGCCTGTGTAGTAGTCAAGCCCGCGGACGATGGAAAGGTCGATTTCAAGATTCTTTTCCGGAACGCCGAGCGCATACGCCGTCTTTATGACGCTTTCAAGCTCGTCAACTCCGATATTGAACGTCCCGTCCGTGCAAAGCGAGCGGAGCGCGGCGATTTTTTCTGCATTTGTGCCTTTGACAGAGGTGAATTCGTTTATCCTTGCAAGTGCCTCCGCGCCGACGCCGAGCTTCGTCAGCTCCTCCTGCGTCTTTTCCGCGCCGATTTTCGGCATTTTATCAATCGTGCGCATAACGTCCGCCGTTATGTCTCCGAGCCCGAGCGAGCCGAAAAAGCCCGTCAGGATCTTGCGGTTATTTATGCGGATTACGAAATCGCCGATATTGAATTCGGTGAAAACGGTGTTTATTGCGGCGGTCATCTCCGCATCATAGCAGAGGTCGAGGGTGTCCGAGCCGATGACGTCTATATCGCACTGATAAAATTCGCGGAATCTGCCCTTCTGCGGTCGCTCTCCACGGAACGATTTTGAAATCTGATATCTCTTGAAAGGGAAGGAGAGGTCGGGGAAGTGCTGCGCGACGTACCTTGCAAGCGGAACCGTCAGATCAAAACGGAGCGATACGTCCGTATCGTGATGTGTGAAGCGGTATATTTGTTTTTCCGTTTCGCCCCCCGCCTTTGCCAGAAGCACCTCAGAATATTCGAGGGTCGGAGTGTCAAGCGGAACGAAGCCGAACCTTTTATAAACGTTTTCTATTTTGCCCTTCATATCTTCAAACGCGAGCTGGTCTGCGGGAAGCAGCTCAACAAAGCCCTGAAGAGTTCTTGGCGTAACCTTGTTTTCCATAGGATGTTCTCCCTTGATATCGTTATATTAAGATATTCTATCATATAAATTTTTATTTTTCAATATTTTATTGACCGTTATTGACTAAAAATCGCCCGTATGATATAATTTTTTCGTAAAAATATGAAAGGAGAGCGGTAATTTGCGAAATAATTCTCTTTTGCTCGGGATAAACACTCCCGTGAAAAATCTGTACGGCGTCGGCGAAAAGCGCGCAGAGGCACTTGCGAGGATGGGCATTTTCACCGCGCTTGACCTTGTCCGTCATTTTCCGAGAGGCTACGAAATGCGCGGCAACGTCAAAACCGTAAAGGAAGCCTGCGACGGCGAGGTCTGCTCCCTTGTGCTGACGGTCGCCGCGCCCCCTAAAAACGCGATGATACGCCGCTCCATGACGATAACAAAAGTCCTCGGCTGTGACGAAACGGGAAGATGTACGGTCACGTTTTTTAATCAGCCGTACGTCCGCGATATGCTGAAAACGGGCACGGAAGCGAGATTTTACGGCAAGATCGAGCGCAGGGGAAACACCGTTTCGATGTCGTCTCCCGCCGTCGAGGTCGTGCGCGGGAGCGTTCCGCTGCGGCCGTTCGTCCCCGTCTATCCGCTGACGGAGGGCATATCGCAAAAGCTGATGTCATCATACGTCCGCTCTGCGCTTGACGTCGTGTTCGACCCCGCCTCCGCCGACTGCCTCCGCGAAACGCTTTCTTATGAAATGAGAAAACAGCACGGTCTTTGCGACCTGAAATATGCGCTTTATTCCATACATTGTCCCGCGGATTACGAGGCTCTCGAAAGGGCGAAAAAGCGGCTCGCCTTTGAAGAAATATATCTTTTCGCGCTTATGCTCTCGATGGCGGGAAAGAGCGAAAAATCGTGCAGCGGAAAGAAGTTTCTCCCTGCGGACAGAAATAAATTTCTCGCCGCTCTGCCATTTGAACTTACGGGTGCGCAAAAGCGCACAATCGATGAGATCGAAAGCGATATGACGGGCGGAATGCAGATGAACAGGCTCGTTTCGGGCGACGTCGGCTCGGGAAAGACGGTCTGTGCGGCATATGCGGCATATGTGGCTCTGCAAAATCACACGCAGGCTGCGCTTATGGCGCCGACGGAAATTCTCGCCCGCCAGCATTGTCTCGATCTCGCTCCGCTTTTTGAAAAGCTGGGCTACAATTGTCGCCTGCTTATCGGTGCGACGCCCGCGGCGGAGAAAAAGAGAATAACGGCAGAGCTTGCCGCCGGAAAAATCGATTTTCTCATCGGCACGCACGCGCTGATAGAGGATACCGTCATATTCGAAAACCCGGGCATCGTCATAACGGACGAGCAGCACCGCTTCGGCGCGGGACAGAGGGAGCGTCTTGCGAAAAAGAGCGGTGACTGCCACATTCTTACTATGAGCGCAACGCCCATTCCGAGAACGCTCGCACTCGTGCTTTTCGGCGGGCTGGATATTTCCGCCGTCGATGAGCTGCCGCCGGGCAGACAGAAGATCGGCACATTTGCCGTCGATGAGAGTTACAGAGAGCGCTTAAACGGCTTCATCCGGAAAACCGTAACCGAAGGCGGGCAGGTATATATCGTTTGCCCCGCGGTCGAGGAGCAGGAAACGTTTACCGGTGAGAGCGGCGAAAAGCTCTCCCTTGCGGACATTATGCCGCTTGACGGCGAGCGGGACGTCATAAAACTGAAAACCGCCGTCGATTATGCAAAGCACCTCTCCGAGGTTGAATTTCCGGATCTGCGCGTGGCGTTTATTCACGGAAAGATGAAGAGCGCGCAGAAGGAAAAAACGATGGCTGAATTTGCGGCGGGAAACATTGATATTCTCGTTTCGACAACGGTCATAGAGGTCGGAGTCAATGTTCCTAACGCCTCGCTTATGGTAGTCGAAAACGCAGAATTTTTCGGACTTTCGCAGCTTCATCAGCTCCGCGGAAGAGTCGGCAGAGGAACGAGAAAGTCATATTGCATACTCGTTTCGGACTCAAAAAGCGAAAAATCCCGCGCAAGACTGAATGTTATGTGCGCAACGCAGGACGGCTACAAAATCGCCGAAAAGGATCTTGAACTGAGAGGCCCCGGCGACTTTATTGCTCAGGCGGGCGGAAGAATACGTCAATCGGGCGGAGTGGAGATGAAATTCGGCTCCCTCGGCGACAGTCGATTGCTGTATGACGCCTTTGCGGCGGCGGAAAGGACGAGAAAGTCCGATCCGTACCTCGCTTTGCCGGAAAACGAAGGCGTCAGAAAAGAAATAGAACGGATAACAGGTGCCGGAGCGTCATAAAACGAAAGGAAAAAATTATGGGCTTGATTTTCAATGAAGACCCGAATCATTTTGTATATACGAGAGCGCAGTCGGGTATAACCGCGCTTTCCGAAAAGGACCTTACCGATTTTATCGACGGCTATGCCGGCACCAACATAACGGATTTTCTCATCTGCGTAAATGCGAGCCTGCCGCACTTCAAAACAAAAAATATTGAGTCCGTCTGCGATAAATATAAGGCGTGGGAGCGGGCGGGCAGGATCTCCGGCAGAGAAAACGATCCTATCATAAAAAGTACACGCCTGCTTTGCGAAACGCTTGAAAACGGGCTTGATATTCATAATATATGGATAAACCGACTTCGGAAAATCGGTATAAAGCCGTGGATTTCCGTGCGTATGAACGATATTCACAACGCAGGCGAGGCGGACGCCTTTCTGCCGAGCGGCTTTTCCCGTATGCATCCCGAATATCTCCGCGCGGGCTACCGCACCCCTTCGGGCTATTACGAATACGCCCTCGATTATACATTTCCGGAGGTTCGCCAATACTATCTCTCCGTCATTTCCGAGGCGCTCGAAGCGTTCGACGCGGACGGCATAGAGCTCGATTTTATGCGCGAGATATATTGCTTCGGCGTCGGAAGGGAATATGCGGGGATTGAAATAATGACGGGTTTTATTGCACAAGCCGTCGCTCTTGTGCGCCGTGCCGAAAAGGTGCGCGGGCATAAAATCGACATGGGAATACGTCTGCCGGATTCCCCCGAAAAAGCACTTCGGCTGGGCCTTGACGCGGTCGAATGGATAAATCGGGGATACTTTGACCTGATAACCGTTTCTCCGCGATGGTCGTCGGCGGATTGCGATATGCCGATTGACTTCTGGAAAAGGCTTGTCCGCGGCAAAAATATCCGCCTTGCGGCAGGGCTTGACGTGCTTCTTGACGCATATAACCGCAGGGGCAGAAAATATCTGTTCGGCACGGCGGAAACGTCGCTCGGAATGGCTTGCGCATATGCTGCCATGGGCGCGGATGACATTTATCTTTTCAATTTTATGGACATTGCCGACCCTGCCGACGCAAAATCAAAGCCGCTTTTTGAAAAGGAAAATTACAGAAAATTCCTCTGCACAATCGGTAATGCGGAAAAGCAATCGGCGGAAAACCGCCGCAACGTTGTGACTTACAGCGATGTTTCTGCTGTCGGGTTGCCGTCGAGAAGACCGCTGCCGATTGCGGTCATGTCGGGATTTGCGGCTGTCAGAATACCGACGGGTACGGTGCCGGAGGATAAAATCGCAAGACTGGTAATCGGGGTCGAATGTAAACCTGAGTTTACAGGCGATAAAATGACCGTTTACGCAAATGCGAAAAAATGCCCCTTTGCGGAAGAAATCGCTCCGCCGGAGCTTGCATATGACGATATGCGGTATTTTGCTTATGAAATTTATACGTCAGAACAAAATCCGATTGTCACGGAGGCGGAATTTTCCTCGCCGGATGAGGATATAAAGATTCATTGGGTGGAAATTCAAATCAAATAAAAATCACGGCTGAAAGCGGTTTGCTTTCAGCCGTTTTGATTTTATATTATATAAATGTATAAAACCGATAATCGTGATTACAGCTTGATTATTTTGTCAAAGCAGATTTATGCCCGCCGCAGCGCAGTCGGACTTTGTTTCATCGTCCCAAACGGAGCATTGAACCTCGCCGATATGCGCTTTTCCGAGAAGAAGCATGGAAAGGCGCGACTGTCCGATGCCGCCGCCGATTGTATACGGCAGCTTGCCTTCAAGAAGCATCTTATGGAACGGCAGAGCGCGTCTTTCGTCCGCTTTTGCCTCTTTCAGCTGGCTGTCAAGCGATTCGGGGCTGACCCTTATCCCCATGGACGAGATTTCAAAAGCGCAACCGAGGGTGTCATCGTAGAACATGATGTCGCCGTTGAGAGACCAGTCGTCATAGTCCGGCGCCCTGCCGTCGTGCTTTATGCCGGATTTCAGCTTGCCGCCGATCTGCATTATGAAGGTCGTGCGGTGATCCTTTACATAGGCGTTTTCGCGTTGTTTCGGAGTGTAATCGGGATACATATCCTCAAGCTCCTGCGTTGTCACAAACGAAACGTCTCTTGAAAGACTGTGCGGGAGCGCGGGGAAGGAAAGACAAAGCTCGTCCTGCGTGTCACAAATTGCGCCGACGATTTTGCGGACGGTGTCCTTCAGGTATTCTGTCGTCCTGTCAGACTTTTCAATCACCTTTTCCCAGTCCCATTGGTCAACGTATATCGAATGGAGATTGTCCATTTCCTCGTCACGACGGATGGCGTTCATATCCGTATATATTCCTTCGCCTGCGGAAAAACCGTAGTTGTGGAGCGCCATGCGCTTCCATTTCGCAAGCGAATGAACAACTGCCGCCTCCGTGCCTGTTTCTTTTATGCCGAAGGTTACGGGACGTTCAACACCGTTGAGGTCGTCATTCAATCCGGATTGAGGCTCTACGAACAGCGGAGCGGATACCCTGCGCAAATTGAGCGCATTGCCCAACTTTTCTTCAAAAATAGTGTGAATCATACCGATAGCGGTTTGTGTTTCGTAAATGCCGAGAACGGATTTGTATCCCTGCGGCAATGTGGTTCTGCTCATAGACAGCCCTCCTTCATTAAAAAAATTGTTCCTATGATATCACAGCAGGGTCGGATTGTCAATAGAAAAATCAAAAAAATCGGAGCAAAAGCAAAAAAACAGAGGCGAAAAAATCACCTCTGCTTTTTATGCTTTATCAAAGTCGATAGCCAAAGCCTCTTTTGCGTTTTTTGCAAGATATATCCGGACGGATAAACTAAAAATCTGCACATGCTTCCCGATAACCGAAGTTTCTTTTGCCTACTTTTCTTTTCAAAGAAAAGTACGGTGCCTACTTTTCTTCTCGAAGAAAAGTAGGTCAGCCGATCATAGGCTCGCTTCTGCCGGTCATTGAATAGGGAGCCGCACCCTTGACGGAAATACTCTTTATGAGCCTTATGTCCTGCGAGGAAGCGCCGACGAGGAGATCAAACCTGCCGTCTTCAACAACCCATTGCCCGAGAGAAACATTGTAGTGCGCGAGCGACGAAATCGGCAAAACAAAGCGCACATCAGCCTTTTCGCCTTTTTTGATGAATATCTTATCAAAATATTTAAGTTCTTTTTCGGGGACGGAAAGCGTGCAGAAGGGGTCGGAAACGTAAAGCCCGAAAACCTCCGCGCCGTCAAAGTCGCCCGTGTTTTCGATTGTGAACGATACCTTGATTTCGCTTTCATTGACCTCTGCCGAGAGGGCGTCATAGGAGAAGGTCGTGTATGAAAGCCCGTGACCGAACGGGAACTGAATTTCATCGGGGTGACGGTCATAGTAACGATAGCCGACGGCGAGCTTTTCATTGTATTCCGCGCAGTAGCCGTTGCCGGGGTAACCGAGGTCGGTGCGCATTGCCTTCGGGAATGTTTCGGCGAGCCTGCCGGACGGGTTGACTATTCCGCAGAGAACGTCCGCAATCGCGCTGCCCTCCGCCTCGCCGCCGAGTCCGGAATAGATTATCGCAGCCGACTTTTCCTTGCAGTATTCGTCAAGAGTTATTGCACCGCCGGACTGCAAAACGATTATGACGTTGCGATTGACCTTGCACGCGCCCTCGATGAACATCTCAAAATTCGGATTCATAAGAAGACTGCGCCTGTCAAAGTTTTCCGTGTCCTCGGATTCCATCGCCCCCGCGAAGATGACAACGGCGTCCGCCTTTGCAACGTTGCGCCGGAATTCCCATACCCCCGGCCAAAGCATAACGGGGGAGAATTCACCCTTTTTATACGCCTGTATATATTCGATTTCGCAGTCGGGAAGGCGCTTTTTCAGTTCTTCGAGAGGACTATCAATATGGCTTTCCGCCTGATAAACCTCTGCGCTGCCCTGTCCCTGAACGAGAGGCGAAACGGCATATTCGCCGACAACGCATATCTTTTTATACTTTTCTTTTGTCAGCGGAAGGACGTTGTTTTCGTTTTTGAGAAGTACCGTGCCCGCCGCCGCAACCTCTCTTGCAATGTCGTGCAGGGCTGATCTGTCATAAGGCTTTGCAGCCTTCGGAACGGGACGCAACACAAGTCGCAACACCCTTTCGACCGCGCCGTCAAGCGCGGATTCGGTGAGCGTACCGTCCGAAAGACCTTTTTTGATCTCGCTTAAGATGTTTCCGTTCGGCGGCATCTGAAGGTCAAGCCCCGCCATAACGGCACGACAGATATTGTGTACCGCACCCCAGTCGGAAACGACGGCGCCCTCAAAGCCCCATTCGTCCTTGAGAATTTTTCCGAGGAGTTGACCGTGCTCCGAGCACCAGACGGAATTCACCTTGTTGTAGGCGCACATTATCGAATCCGGCTGTGCCTTTTTGACGGCTATTTCAAAGCCGCGCAGATATATCTCGCGCATTGTTCTTTCGTCGACTTCAACGCTCGTGTCAAGGCGGTGCTTTTCCTGATTGTTGAGCGCGTAGTGTTTCGGACAGGCGCAGACGCCTTTCTCTTTGAGACCGAGAATGAATTCCGAAGCAAGCTCGCCCGTGATGACGGGGTCCTCCGAATAATATTCAAAATTTCTGCCGCAGAGAGCGTTTCTCTTTATGTTCATGCCGGGACCCAGAATCGTCGACACGCCGTGGCGCGCACATTCGGCTCCCATAGCCTCGCCAAGCTTTCTTGACGCTTTTTTATCCCATGAGGAGCCGACGCAGCTCACGGAAGGAAACATAACGCAGTTATCCTCCTTTTCGGCGCGAACGCCTGCCGTCCCGTCCGCCATTTTACGACTTTCTATGCCGAGACGGGGGATTTCAGCCGTCGTCATTGAGGTCGCGCCTGTCAGAAGGATGGCTTTTTCTTCTGTTGTGAGTTCCGAAATTATCTTTTTTATATCCATAAATATCAGCTCCGCAGTCGATTTTTTTATTATTTTACCATACCGTTCTGCGATATTCAAGCGATATTGCGAAAAACCGCGCAGGGAAATGAAAAATCGCGTTGACGGCGGAAAGAATATGTGCTATACTTGAAAAAATGAAATAAAAATAAGTGTTCGGAGGCGGTTTGTTTTGAAAAAAATGCTTATCATCGGAATAGCGGGAGGGTCGGGCAGCGGAAAGACAACCGTTGCAAAGCTCATTGAGGAAACATTCAAAGGAGATGTGACGCTCATCCGTCACGATGACTATTACAAAGCCCAGCACGACAAAACCTATGAGGAGAGAACGAGACAGAATTATGACTGCCCCGACGCGTTCGATACGGAGCTTATGTCCGAGCATATCGCGGCTCTGAAAAGGGGAGAGCCTGTCGACTGTCCCGTTTACGACTATATGATACACGACAGAAGCGACGAAACCCGCCGGATTGAGCCGACGTCCGTCCTTGTTATTGACGGAATTCTCATTCTTGCGGAGCCGAGCCTGCGCGAGCTTATGGACATTAAAATTTTTATCGATACCGACGCCGATATAAGAATTCTCCGCAGAATAGTGCGCGACGTAAACGAGAGAAAGAGAACGCTTGAATCCGTCATCGGGCAGTATATGGCGACGGTAAAGCCTATGCACGAGGCGTTTGTCGAGCCGAGCAAAAAATATGCGGACATCATAGTTCCGGAGGGCGGGCACAACCTCGTCGCGATGGAGATGATATACAATCGTATAAGACATCATCTTGAATGAAAAAATCAAGGCGGGAGCTGAATTTTTGCTCCCGCCCGATTTTTTGGTCATACGCTTTCGGCGATGACGCTTTTTATAATTTCAATTCCGCGCATAAGCAGGCTTTCCGGAATATTGAGCGCGGGAAGAAGGCGCAGACAGCCCTTTGCGGTTGTCAGAAGAACGCCTCTTCCGGCGCACTTTTCCGCAATTTCGTATGACGGCTGCTCTGTTTCAATGCCGATCATCAGCCCCTTTCCGCGGACTTTTTTAATGCCCTTTGCGCCTTCGAGCGCACCGAAAACAAGCGCGGATTTTTGCATTACTCCGGAAAAAACGTCGTCCGTGAGCCGACGTATCACCGTCTCCGCTCCGGCGCACGCACATGCATTTCCGCCGAAGGTTGAGCCGTGGTCGCCCTCGCGCAAAACGTCGGCGGTTTTGCCGAAAAACAGCGTCGCTCCGAGGGGAAGTCCGCCGCCGAGACCCTTTGCAAGCGTGACAATATCCGGCGACAGCCCGTAATTTTCATAGGCGAAAAGCCGTCCGCAGCGCCCGGGACCGCATTGAATTTCATCGCAGATGAGGAGGACATCATTTTCCGTCGTGACCCTTTTCACAGCTTGTGCAAAGGCTTCCGGCAGGGGAATAACGCCGCCCTCGCCACGCACACATTCAATCATCACGGCGCAGATTTTTCCCGTTCCGCAAAGGCGGTAAAGCGCTTCGGGGCAGTCGGGATTGACGTATTCAAAGCCGGAGGTCAGCGGCTTGAACTGCCGGTGAAACGTCGCCTGTCCGGTTGCGGACAGCATAGAAATCGTTCTTCCGTGAAAACTGTTTTGCAGAGTTACGACGGTGTGTCGCCCGTCCGGATATTTCCGCGCCGAATATTTTCTCGCGGCTTTGACGGCACATTCGTTTGCCTCCGCTCCGGAGTTTGAAAAGAAAACTTTTTCCGCGCCGCTCCTTTCGCAGAGCAACTCCGAAAGCGAAATCTGCGGAGGCGATATATATGAATTTGAAATGTGCGGGATTTTTCCGGCTTGCTCTGTGACGGCGGAAAGCCAGATGTCATCGGCAGAACCGAAAATGTTCACTCCCGTCTGTGCGCCGAGGTCGATATACGCTTTCCCGTTTGAGTCAAAAACAAGACTGCCTTTTCCGGCCTCGATTTCAACGGGGAATTTTTTATATGTGTCCGCGAGATGGGTTGCTTTTTGAACCACGTTTTCCGCCTCCGAAAAATAAAATACACTTGTATATTATGCAATTGTTACTTTTTTTGTTATGGGAAAAACTTTTTTTCGATAAAGTTTGACAAAACGCGACTTATAATGTATAATGTTCTTCGTCAAACAGGAAGGATTGCCACGGATATGAAATCAAGAGTTATTTTCATAATCATTTCGGCTGTATCGGCGGTGATATTCGGCGCGAGCTTCATCGGCGCGGCGGGCGACTTCTGGATAGTTCCCGCAGCATTCTGCGGAACGTACCTGGCCCTCTGCATACTCTTCTGGACCGTGATAATTTTATCATGCCTTTTTATAAAGCCGAACAAGGTTTACGACCGCCCGTCAAAATTTTACGAAAAAATGTTTGCCGTGATTTATGACGGCGTAATAAGACTTTTCAGGGTCAACCTGCACGTGAGCGGCGCGGAGCTGCTGCCGGAGGGCTGCTATCTTCTCGTTTCAAACCATCGCTCCAATTTTGACAATATGGTCGAATGTGCGGCGGCGGGAGGACGGAACATAGCGTACATATCAAAGCCTTCAAACTTTAAGATACCGATAGCGAGACGTTTTATGCGCCGCTGCTGCTATCTTGAAATTGACAGGGAAAACCCGAAAAACGCTTTTGCGACAGTAGGCAGAGCCGTTGACTTTATAGAAAACGGCGTTTGCCCGGTCGGACTTTTTCCGGAAGGGCACAGAACTCATCAGATACAGATGGACGAGTTCAAGCACGGGTGCTATCTGATAGCCGAAAAATCGAAATGTCCGATTGTCGTCTGCGCCGTGCGCGGAACGGAAAAGATACATAAAAACTTTCTGTATCGCCATACGGACGTATACGTCGATTTTCTTGCCGTCATCCCGAAGGAAAGGGTTTGCGGCAGGCGTGCGATAGACGTTTGCTCGGAAACAAAGCAAATAATAGCAGATTTTCTGAATTCAAAAGGAGAGGCTCAGGATGATACGAGTTCTTTACAACCCGCTTGCAAATAACAAAAACGGCAAAATCGAGGCGGAAAAGCTGAAACAAACATACGGAGAGGGAATATCGTTTGAAGACGTGACGAAAATAACCGATGTTCCGGCTTATCTTGACGCGTCCGGCGACGATACAATCGTTCTTGCCGGCGGCGACGGTACAATAAACCGCTTTGCGTGCGACGTTTGCGGCAAGCTCCGAAAGAAAATTCTTTATTATCCCGCAGGCTCCGGCAACGATTTTTACAATGACGTCAGGGACACGGCTGAAAGGGAGAACGGACTTGTCGTTCTCAATCCTTACATAACCGACCTGCCGACGGTCACCGTTGCGGGGAAGACGCAGCCGTTTGTAAACGGTATCGGTTACGGTATCGACGGCTACTGCTGCGAGGAGGGCGACAGGCACAGATAACGCTCGGACAAGCCCGTAAACTACACGTCAATCGCGATAAAAGGGCTCCTTTTCCATTTCAAACCGGTGAACGCAAGGGTCACCGTCGACGGAGAGACGTATGAATTCAAAAAGGTTTATCTCGCGCCGTCCATGAACGGTCGCTTCTACGGCGGCGGAATGATGATTGCGCCCGCGCAGGACAGGCTGAACGGCGAGCACTCGCTTTCCGTCGTGCTTTATTACGGCGCATCAAAGTTGAAAACTCTGATGGTTTTTCCGTCGATTTTCAAGGGCGAGCATATAAAGCACACGGAGATGACAAAGGTTATCACCGGGCACGACATAACTGTCGAATTTGACCGCCCGACGGCTCTCCAGATTGACGGCGAAACGGTTGTCGGTGTCACGACGTACACCGTCCACTCCGCAAAATAAAAAATGAACAAAAACGAAAACCCCCGTCACGGCGGGAGTTTTTAATTTTATATAATTGTATAAAATCGGCGGACGGCAAAGAGACGCGGCGACTTTGCGGACTTTTTCCGAATTGCTCCGGCAGTGTGTTGAAAAATTCATTTTTGTATGGTATAATCAAAAAACGCAGGAAAATAATATGCCTGTGACGGAAAATAAAATCCGAAAGGAATTGCGGACAATGAAAAAAATGATTGTGGCTGCTCTCTCGCTTGCGCTGCTGATTTCCGCGCTCGCGCTCTGCGCCTGCGGAAAAACGCCGGTTGAAGCAGGCAGGGAAAAGCTCATATCGGCGGCAAATAAAATTGCAAACAATCCGAACGTTCCGAAAAGGGACGCGGGAACATATGAGGAAAAGCTCGGCAAATACAGCGTGAGCAGCGTTTTCGGTGCGGACGGAAGGCTGACCGATCAGACGTACACGACGCTTTCTTCCGAGAATACGATAAATTGCAAATATGCCTATGAAGGCGGCAGGGTGTCGCAGGTGACGTGCTCAAAAGGTGCGGACGGCGACATTGAAACAATATATTTTTCCTATGACAAAAGCGGAAAAATGACCGGACGGAAAACAGTGCCTGCGGGAGGTCAGCCGCTTTGCGAAAAATACGAATATGATGCCGAAGGCAAGGTCAGCCGGATTTCGTATGCCTATGGCGAAAGCGCCGGGACTCTTTATTACGGCGAGGTTGCCTATGACGAAAGCGCGGGGAAAATCACCGTAACCGAAAAATACAGTTCCGGCGAGCCGAAAAGCATAACGGAAAGATATTACGATGCCGACTGGGATATAACCAAAGAGGAAAAGACGAGCGAGTCCTCCGGAACGGAATATATAACGGAATACGAAAAGGACGGCGGGCAAAAGCGCGCATGGCGTTATTTTAGGACAGCCGGCGGCAGAATCTGCACGGAATATGACTCAAGAGGTCTTTCGACAAAGGAAACCCATTATGACGAAAACGGCGCGGAGACGGGATATACCGTTATCGAACGCGGCGAAAACGGTCACAGAACGGGCGAAAAGCAGTATACTCCGAACGGGATAATATGTCACGAATACGAATTCCCCGGCGTGAGCATGGAGGGTATTCAGACGGAAACCAAGGAGCTGTTTTATGACGAAAACGGAAAGCTGACGTTCTATTCGTTTTTTGATTACAACGAAAGGCTGTTTCCCGTTTTCAAGGAAACACATTCCGCGGACGGAACGCTTGTCTCGGAGTGCGAATATACCGGCAATGCGGACAGAAACATCATAAAGGAAACGCGATACGGCTATGGCGGCGCGATTGAAAGCGTCACCGTTTACGGCTACAACGAAAGAGGCAAAAAAATCTCGGAAAAAATGTTCGGCGGAAACGGAGTTATCCGCTACGCGCTTGAATTTGACGGCACGGGCGGGGAAGATATAAATTCCGTCACGCGGGAAGAAATTTACGGTCTGGACGGCGAGCTTGAATCCTGCTTTGTTTATGAATACAATGACGCCGGATTCAGAATTGCCGATATCGAATACTCTCCGAGCGGCATAATCAGGACGAGAAAAGAATATTCGGGCGACAGCACGGATTATTGGAGTCATCTTGAAAGGTGCATAATTTATGATGCCGAAGGCGAAAAGGAAGTGACCTATGCCTATGAATACAGCGAAAAGGGCTTCCGCAAAATCGAAAGAGTATATGACAAGGCGGACGTTTTGCGCATGGTAATCGAATACACGGGCGAAACGGACAGTTACTGGAATTCCAAAACGAGAGAAGAATTTTATGATGAAAGCGGCGCCTTTGACGGATATATCGCTTATGAACACACGGAGGACGGGAAGGACGTTTCAAAGGAATATGATAAAAACAACGTGCTCTGCGTTATGTACGAATATATAAACGGTTCGCTTTACAGAATGACGGTGTACAATCCGGACGGAACGGTCAAAAGTGTTGAAACATTTGAATAAGCAAAGCAAAACCCCTGCCGGAAGGCAGGGGTTTTGAGATTATGTTTTTCAGTCCTTCTTTTCTTCGCCTTCGTCTGCGGGAGGATCCAGCAGGCAAACGACGGTTTTTTCAATTCTGTGATCTTTTATCTCCGTAACCTTTATGGAAAGATGCTCGGTTTCGGCTGTCAGGGTCGTGCCGTCCTCGGGAATTGTGCCGATTATGCCCATGACGTAACCTCCGAAGGTATCACAGTCGCTTTCTTCTTCAAGCGTTATGCCGAGAGCCTCGATGACGTCGTCCATCGGCGCGCTGCCGCTTATCTTCCACGTTTTCGAGTCGATGGGTTCGATATCCTTCTCGGGCTCGGCGTTTGCCTCTGTGTTTTCTTCAAGGTCGCCGACGATACATTCGATAAGGTCTGTCATTGTGACAATGCCGCTCATGCCGCCGTATTCGTCAAGCACAACGGCAAAATAATTGTGCGTCTTTTTCATGTTTCTGAAAAGAACGTCCGCTTTTACAGCCTCCGGAACGAGATATGCGGGCTTGACAGCCTCTTTCAGCACGTTTTCACGGCTCTTATCTGTCAGACGGAAATAATCCTTTGCGTTGAGTACGCCGATGACGTTGTCCACGCTTTCCTCGCATATCGGGAAATACGTGTGTCTGCTTTCGTGAATCGTCGCCTCCCATTCCTCGGCGGTTTCGTCCATCCAGAGAAGGGAGATTTCCGTGCGGTGAGTTGCGATTTCGTCGGCGGTGAGGTCGTCGAATTCAAAAACGTTCTGAATGAGTTCTTTTTCCTCAACGTCGATTGCACCCTTTTCGCTGCCCGCGTCAACCATCATACGTATTTCCTCTTCGGTCACCTCGTCCTCCTCGGCGTTGGGATCGATACCCAGCAGCTTGAGAACGCCGTTTGTGGAAACGGTGAGAAGCCATACTATCGGGGCAAAAATTATCGAAACGAAGCGAAGCATGCCGGACATGCCGAGCGCAAGCTGCTCCGTTTTCTTCATCGCGATTCTTTTCGGAACAAGCTCGCCGAAGATGAGCGTGAAATACGAAAGGATAAGCGTCACGACGATGACTGAAACGGAGTTTATAAAGCCCTTTGAAACGGGACTGCCCTCTTTCCAGAGCCAGTTGACGATATACCCCGCAAAGTTATCCGCCGCAAAAGCACTTCCGAGGAAGCCCGCAAGGGTTATCGCGACCTGAATTGTTGAAAGAAATTTTGCCGGCTGACTTGTCAGCTTTGAGAGCTTTTGCGCTCTCTTATCGCCCTTGGTGACGAGCTGATCGAGCTTTGTCTGATTCATTGAGATGACGGCTATTTCGGCGCAGGCAAATACGGCGTTCAGAAAGATGAGAAATATCTGAAAGAGAATTTGCAGAAGAAGCGTGCTGCCTTTGCCGTCCGCTGCCGGAACGGAAGCGTTGAGCGCTGCTGTTGAAAATGAAATTGATAAGGGATAAGGGTCTGCCATAAAAAATGAATTCCTCCGAGAAAAATGAGATTATGTGAATTTCGCGCGAAACGCAAAAAAGCATAGCCCGTTTGCCTCATAAAATGAGCGGGTTATGCTGAATATCGTTCCGAATATGTACTTCGATATGGACTGTCGCCCGTACTGCTTTCCACGCTGAAAATCCTTTCAATGAAATCATAGTTGAACACATTATATCATAGGCAAAAAGCCGTGTCAATAGAGAAATGACCGCAAAAACGGCGAAAATCCCGCAAAAAAGCGGGATTTTCGGGGTTTATCGTTTCTTCTTTTTATTTTTCACCGTTTTTCCCCATTTATTGCACAGGGAGTTGACCTGATTTGTAAGCTGCATAAGCTCTTTGCTCTTCATCCCGCGTGACTTTTCTATGATTTCCGAAAGTCTGACGCCGGCGGCAAAAAGCTTTGTCCAGGCGACGGACGCTCTGCTTTTTCCGTATGGCGCGGAGCGCTTCTGGAGTTTTTGAGTATTTCCCGGGTCATAGCATATATCGCTTAAAAGGTCGTAGCAGCCGCCGCTGTAAGGCGCGACGGCATTCGTCGTCAATTTCTGATTGACGGCTTTTGCAAGCGCTTCGCAGGCGGGGTCGTCGCCGTGATTTACATACACCCTGCGCGGCCGTTTTTTCATCGAGCCGAGCCAGCGGAGAAGTCCGTTTTTATCGGCGTGGGCGGAGATGCCGTCCAGACGGTCGATTTTCGCCTCAACTCTTATTTCGTCGCCGAAAAGATTTACCGTTTTTTCGCCGTTGAGAAGTCGTCTGCCGAGCGTCCCCTCCACCTGATAGCCGATGAAGAGAACGGTACATTCCTTGCGCCAGAGGTTATATTTGAGGTGATGACGTATTCTTCCCGCTTCGCACATTCCGGACGACGCAATGATGACCTTCGGCGTCGGGTCGGTGTTTATCGCCTTCGAGTCCTCGGTCGTGACGCTTATGTGCAGACCGTCAAAGGTTATCGGGTTTACGCCGCGCGCCAGAAGCGCAAGCGTTTCGTCGTCATAATAATCTCGCATATCGGGCGTGGAATAGATTTTCGTGGCTTCGACGGCAAGCGGACTGTCGAGGTAGACGGGGAAATCATATTTTACGGCGTGACGCTCCTTTATTCCCCTGAGAAGATATAAAAGCTCCTGAGTTCTTCCGACGGCAAACGACGGAATGACGAGATTTCCGCCTCTTTCAAAGGTTTCGGTAAGGAGCTCCGTCAGCTTTTTTTCATAATCGGGACGGACGGAATCGTGTATTCTGTCCCCGTAGGTCGACTCCGTTATAACGACGTCCGCTTCGTCCGGCATTTGCGGGTCGCGCAGGAGCGGACGTTCGGAATTGCCGATATCGCCGGAGAAAATGACGGTACAGTCCTTGCCGTATTCCGTCAGCCGCAGCTTTACGGACGAGGAGCCGAGCAGATGACCGGCATCGAAAAATTTTGCGGAAACGCCGTCCGAAACGCGGAATTCCTTATCATAGCCGTAACTTTCAAAGAGAGCCATCGTTCTATTTACGTCGTTCTGATCGTAGAGCGGCTCGTATTCTTCCTTGCCGGAGCGCTTGGCTTTTCTGTTTTTCCATTCCGCGTCCGACATCTGAATGTGGGCGGAGTCCGCAAGCATAACGGAGCAGAGGCGACGGGTGGCGTCTGTCGAATATATTTTTCCGCGGAAGCCGTTCTTCACAAGAAGCGGCAGCTTTCCGGAATGGTCTATATGCGCGTGAGTGAGAAAGAGAAAGTCAATCTCGGTGGGCGAGACGGGGAGATTGCGGTTTTCATATATATCGGGACCCTGCTCCATACCGCAGTCGACAAGAAATTTTGTTTCTCCCGTTTCGACAAGCGTGCACGAGCCTGTTACCTCGTGTGCCGCGCCGATAAACGTAATCTTCATAAAATCACCTTCCTTTTCAGAATAATGATAACACAATGCTTCTTTATTTACAATATGCAAAAGAAAAAAATCGTCTATTGACATTCCGCTCCTGAATATGATATTCTTATACTGCACCAAACGAGAAGGAGAACCCGAATGACAGAAGAAATAAACTCTTATCCGATAAAAAACAAATATTATAAGCACATTTGGTATGTATTGATATTTCCCGCATACCTCATCGCTTTTTTCATCCTTGAAAAGCTGATACCAAACGACTTTCCGACGGACAAAATGTTTCTTTCGCATATTCCGCTCGATGACAAGATTCCCTTCTGCGAATATTTTGCGATACCGTATTCGCTTTGGTATCCCGCGCTTGCGGCTATCGGAATTTATCTCATCTTCCGCGACGCAAAGGGCTTCAAAAAATATATGATATACATAGGCGCGACGTTTTTCACGATGATTTTTATCTGCGCGATTTTCCCGAACTATCAGGATATGCGCCCCGATATAACGGGAAAAGAAAACATTTTCTGCTTCATGATGAAACGCATTTACACCGCCGATACTTATACAAACGTTCTGCCGAGTGCGCACGTTTTCGGCGCAATGGCGATAGATTTTGCGGTTATCGACTGCAAGTCCCTCCGCAAGCACAAGTGGCTTCTTGCGGCGGCGATAGTCCTCGGCGTGCTCATATGCGTGTCGACGGTCTTCGTAAAGCAACATTCCATACTTGATATTTTCGCCGCAATCCCGCTCGGATTCATCTGGTGGGCGATAATCTATAAAGTGATTTTCAGAGAGAAAAAACAAACGGAATAAAACAAAAAATCCCCGCATTAGGAGCGTTCTCATAAGGATGTTTCCGGAACACGGTAGGGGCGAACTGTGTTCGCCCGCGGGAGACCGCAGGTCTCCCCTACGGATCCACATATAAATATCGGCAGAGGACTTGTTTTCTCTGCCGATTTGTGTTATAATGGAACTAACAAAAGCTTTCCTCCGGGAGGAAGGTGGCACGCGTAGCGTGACGGAAGGAGCCTGCGTGACTTTGAGTTTGGATGAATCTCATTGTAACGCACTCTCCCTCAGTCAGCTTTGCTGACAGCTCCCTCCCGGAGGGAGCCTCGGGATGCGCGCAACCTTAAGGGTGTGGGCTTTGCCCTGGGCCTTTGTAATACAAAGGCGAAACTGGCGATAAAACAGAGAGATAAATAAGAATTTGACGGAGGTTTTATATCATGGAATATATTAAGGTTACGAGCGAGAATATAGAAAAAGAGCATATATGCTGTGCTATTTCTAATAACAATGATATTCAAGTATCTTCAAAAAAATCATGGTTATCAGAACGGTTTGAAGATGGGTTGGTTTTTCTAAAAAGTACAGAGAGAGGCAAGTGTTTTATTGAATATATCCCTGCCGAAAATGCATGGAATCCGATTTCGGCAGATGGCTATATGTATATTGATTGTTTGTGGGTTGCGGGTTCATTTAAAGGGCATGGTTATTCATCAGATTTATTAAATGCTTGTATTGAGGACAGTAAAAACAAAGGAAAAATAGGATTGTGCATTTTAGCAGCGGCAAAGAAGAAACCTTTTTTGGCCGACCCTAAATTTCTGAAGTATAAAGGATTTCAGGTTTGTGATGAGGCTGATAATGGTATTCAACTATGGTACTTGCCTTTTGATAAAAATGCCCCAATGCCGCAATTCAACAAATGTGCTAAACATCCCCGTACTGACAAAATGGGTTATGTTTTGTATTATACAAGTCAGTGTCCGTTTAATGCGAAGTATGTTCCTATAATTGAAGAAATTGCAAAAGAAAAGGCAATACAATTTAAGGCAATTCATTTACAGAGTAAAGAAGAAGCCCAAAACGCTCCGACACCAATCACAACATACGCATTGTTTTTAGATGGTAACTACATTACAAATGAGCAGATGAATGACAAGCGTTTTTTGAAATTATTGGAAAAATAAAAATTCAGTTTGTTTGAGCGTCAAATTCCAATTTGTCGAACAGAATAAAGTAACCCCTGACAGACCTTTCAAAATCTGTCGGGGGTTACTATTTGTTTACAGCGCGGCAAATTCTGTACCTTACGAGTAAACTTCCTTATGAGAACCAGCCCTTTCTGTGGGGATTTTTTTGTTTTATTTATTTTCCGCTGCAAGGCGATCGGCTTCTTCGTCCAGCTTTTTGTTTCTGAAATAGAGCGCAACGTCAATTGAAATTTCAATAAAGTTGAGTACATAGAAGAAGAAGCTGAGTATGAATATAGATCCGGATTTGGGCGTTACACCGAACGCGCCTGTTGCTTCAATAATCTTTTTTGCAATACCGCATGCGTAACCGACGAGAAGGAATACCTCAAAGAAGAGGCTTTTGCCCTTCGCTGTGCGTGAAACGAGCGACTTGCGGATCGATATCGGCCATGAAAGACCGAAACAGAAAATTGTGAGTGCTTCAAGAAGATCAACTATCATTTTTTCATTCCCCCGGTTGGATTATTTTCTTCTGTAATCGGGCAGGAGCTTCGGCGAAACGGCGTCTGTGACAATGCCTGCCGCCTCGCGCTCCGCGTCGAATTTTGCGATATGGTCAAGCGTGAGCGCGCCGACCTTCACGTCCTTTGATTTTTCGGCTGCGTTCTTTCCGGCGCTTCTTCCGAAAACGATTATATCGAGCAGGGAGTTGCCCATAAGGCGGTTCCTGCCGTGTATTCCGCCGACAGCCTCTCCCGCGACGAAGAGATTTTCAACGTTCGTCGTCATTCCGCTCACGTCAATGTCAAGTCCGCCGTTCTGATAATGGAGCGTCGGATAAACGAGAATAGGCTCTTTTCTTATGTCGATGCCGTATGTTCCGAACATACGCATCATTGCGGGAATTCTGCGCTCAATCGTGCCTTCGCCGCCGATTTTTTCAATCATCGGCGTGTCAAGCCATACAGCCTTGCCGTTGCCCGTGTCTATGCCTTCGTCACGGTCGGAACATTCTCTTATAATCGACGCCGCCGCAACGTCACGCGTTTCAAGCGGGTGCATGAAAACCTTGCCGTCACGGTTGACGAGCTTTGCGCCGAGAGAACGTACCTTTTCCGTCACAAGTGCGCCGAAAATCTGCTGAGGGAACGCCGCGCCCGTCGGGTGATACTGAAGCGTATCAGCATAGAGCAGCTTTGCGCCGACTCTGTAACCGAGGACGAGACCGTCCGCCGTCGCGCCGTAATGGTTTGACGTGGGGAAGCCCTGATAATGCATACGTCCCGCGCCGCCCGTCGCGATGATGACAGTCTTTGCTCTTGCCACCATCAGCTCTTTTGTTTCCATATTCATAAGCACCGCGCCTGCCGCCTTGCCGTTTTCGTCAAGGATAAGCTCGATGGCTGATGTGAAATCGACAACGGGAATTCCGCGATTGAGAACCTCGTCGCGGAGCGTTCTCATAATTTCCGCGCCGGAATAGTCCTTTGCCGCGTGCATGCGCTTGCGCGACGTGCCGCCGCCGTGGGTTGTAATCATTGTGCCGTCGGGAGCCTTGTCAAACTCGACCCCGAGGTCGTTGAGCCATTGAATTGCTTCGGGAGCGTCGCATACGAGCTTTTCGAGAAGCTCTTTTTTTGCGGCAAAATGACCGCCTCCGAAGGCGTCGAGAAAGTGAATTGCGGGCGAGTCGTTCGGCTTGTCCGCCGCCTGAATTCCGCCCTCTGCCATCATTGTGTTTGCGTCGCCTATGCGCAGCTTTGTGACAATCATCGTCTTTGCGCCGACATTGTCGGCTTCGATAGCTGCGGAGGCACCCGCGCCGCCGCCGCCGATTATGAGAACGTCGACGTCATACGCAACGTCCGAAAGGTCGACGTCCGATGCGGAAATGCGGCTGTGTGCCTGAAGCATTTCGCAAAGCTCGTGCGGCACGGACTCTCCCTTGTTTGCGCCGATTTTGAGTGTGGCAAACTCGCTCTTTTTATAGTCGGGATGATATGCCGCAAGCAGATCTTCCTTTTCCTTTGCCGTCATACGGGCGGGCTCATACGCTGTGTTTGCTTCTCTTGCCGCTTCGACAGCCGCAAGCGATTTCTGAAATTTTTCCGGATACATCTTTTTGCCCTCCCTTATTTTTCAATATCTCTGTTGTTGTAAAGCTCTTTCATCTCTTCAATGGGCTTGCCCATGAGTGCCTCGAGAAGCTCCGTAAATGTGCCGTCCTTTATCTCTTTTACGCGGTTTTCAAGGTGCTCGGACTTCGGCGCGAGATACTTGCCGTTGAGACGGCGCGCGAGCATTGCAACCTGCGGATGAGATATTCCGGCAGGACAGCGTGACGAGCATATTCCGCACATTACGCAGTCAAACGACTCCTCCGCGCACTTTTCGTATTCGCCTCTCTGAGCGTATGCGATATACTGCATTACGTTCAGTCCCTGAGGGCAAGCCTTTGTGCAGGCATTACAGCCGACGCATGCGTATATTTCCGGATAGAGCTGCATCATTATCTGCTCTGTCGGCTTGATTTTTTCAATGTCGTAAACCTGCTTTATGAGAGGGAAGAAGGGAAGAGTTGCAACATACATGTTGTTTTCAACCTTCGTCTGACATGCAAGGCAGGTGCGGAGAGTTCTGTCTCCCTTTATGCGATAGATTGTTGCGCACGCGCCGCAAAAGCCGTTACGACAGCCGCAACCGCGCACGAGCTGATAGCCCGCATATTCCATTGCGCGCATAATAGTCAGATCGTCCGGAACGGAATACTTTTTGCCGAACAGATATATATCAACCATGTTTTCCATATGACATATCTCCTTTTATCAATATTCGTCGGGAAGCTCGTCAAGCTCGTCGAGACGGAATACGGGTCCGTCCTTGCAGACGTATTTCGCGCCGACGTTGCATCTTCCGCATTTGCCGATACCGCATTTCATGCGAAGCTCGAGCGTTGTATAGACCTGCGTTTTTTCAAAGCCGAGCTCCGTAAGTCCCGCAAGGGTGAACTTGATCATTATCGGGGGACCGCAGAGAATTGCGATTTTATCCGGAGAAAAGCCGAGTTCCTTTACGTAGTTCGGTACAAAGCCGACGTGACCCGTCCACTCGGGCTGTTCGCGGTCGATTGTCAGGTGTACGGTCACGCCCGCGTCGTTTGCCCATTCGTCGATTATTTCTTTATAGTCGACGAGGTCCTGCATGCTGCGGGAGCCGTAAACAATGTCTATTTTTCCGTAGCGGTCGCGGTAGTGACGGCAGTAGTTTATGACGGAGCGGAGCGGAGCAAGACCGATACCGCCCGCGATAAAGAGCATATCCTTGCCGACAAACTCCGTATCGACGGGGAACGGTCTGCCGTAGGGACCTCTGATTGTTATCTGCTGACCTACTTCCATTGAATGGAGCCACTCCGTCACACAGCCGCATTTTTTGATGGAGAATTCCATATATTCCTCATTTGTCGGCGAGGAGGTTATCGAAAACATCGCCTCGCCCACACCGGGAACGGAGAGCATTGCGCATTGACCGGGCTTGTGTTCAAAAGCCTTTTTGCCGTCCGGCGTAACGACTCTGAAAGTCTTTACGTCGGGCGTGTCTATGCGGATATCGGTAACGACGCCGATTTTCGGGATAAGAGGTTCTTTTACGTCAATCATTTTCTTTTCCTCCCAGCTTTTTCATTACCTTTACAATGTTCATCTGAATGGGGCATTTGGAAAGACATCTTCCGCAACCGACGCACGAAAAGAGTCCGCCGTTGTTTGTGGGATAATACACGAGTTTATGCATAAATCTCTGACGGAAGCGTTCGAGCTGGGTGAGCCTCGGCTGACCTGCGGACATTTTCGTAAAGTCCGAATACATGCACGAGTCCCAGCAACGGAAGCGTTTTACACCGTGACCGGTGTTGAAGTCCTTTATGTCGTAGCACTGACACGTCGGGCAGACGAAGGTACACGTTCCGCAACCGAGACACGCCTGCGAAAGCTCCTTCCATTCGGGAGCGCCGAAGAATTTCTCCGTTTTGCCCGCGCCGAAGCTGTCCGCCGAAAGGCTCGCGAGCGGGAGCTTTGCAAGGCGTTCCTTTGTGACCTTTTTCTGCTCTTCGACGGCTTTTCCGTCCGTTTCCTCCGTGAGAGAATCGAGCCTTGAAAGCAGAGCCTTGCCCTTTTCGGTTTTTGCGTCCATACAGAGGGCGTCGCCTGTCATGTGGCAGACGATATCTCCCTCTGGGGAGGAAGCGTCTATGCCGAACGTTCCGCAAAAGCACGTTTCGTGCGGCTTTGTGCATGCGAGCGACATTATTACGCCGTGCTCGCGGCGGTTTTTATAGTAACTGTCGACAGGCTCGGCGAGGAATACTCTGTCCAGAATTTCAAAGCTTTTGACGTCGCACGCGCGCACGCCGAAAATGACGAAATCTTCACATTCTTCTCTCGTGTCGATAATTTCTATATTCTTTCCGTCAACCTTGAAATCCATGAGATTTTCCGTCTGTGGGAAGAAGAAGTCCTTTGCGCTGCGGACTGTGTTCAGCGCGTCCGAAAGGACTGCGCCGTCATGCCATTTTTCAAATTTCGCGCCCGCCTTCGTGTCGACGGGGAGATAAAGCGTTTCATTTTCCGCAATGGCGGAGAAAAGCGAATTCAGCTTGTCAATTGAGATTTTACGCATTGTCGCCACCCCTTTCGACAGCCTCCGAGGGTTCGATATCGTCCTGCGAGTAATTCACCGTCGGCGCGCGGCTTCCGATTGTTTCTCCCGCCTGATATTCGCCGTAGAAGCTGTTTATATCCTTTATGAATTTGCGGTTGAGCAGGTGAAGCGGAATGTGCTGAGGGCATACTCTGGAGCATTCGCCGCAGTCCGTGCATCTTCCCGCAACGTGGAACGCGCGGATGATGTGGAACATGCTGTCCTCAAAGGAGTTTGCCGCCGCCTTGTTTTCAACGCCGGAATCCGGATTGTCGAAAACGCATTTTTCGCATGTGCATGCGGGGCAGACGTCGCGGCAGGCGTTGCAGCGAATGCAACGGGAAAGCTCTCCCTGCCAGAACGCAAAGCGTTCGTCCGGCGTCATCTTTTCAATTTGCTCAACCTCGTCGAAGCGTCCGCTGTCAAGCACTTCTCCGTCCTCGCCCATAAGCTCGTCATACGAAACGTGCTTTTTGGACTTGCAATGAACGCATCTGTCGGGAAGGAGGTTTTCTCTCTTTTCCTTTATGACGCCGTCATAAAGCGTTTCGATTTCAACCTCGTCGCCCTCGCTCTTTACGGATAAAACGCCGTCCGCCATGGACTTTATCTTTGTGATATCGAGCATACCGTCGCAGGGGATGCCGATTGCATAGACCTTTTCGCGGTCAAAGCGATGCTCTGTGAGGAGCTGATTAAAACTGTATGTGTCGCAGGGCTTGAGAAAAACGATAACCTTTCCGTCGCCCTTCTGAGTTTCTTTTATGAGATATTTTGAAAAGTTTGCGCCGCAGAAGTCGCCCCATACAAAATCCTTTTCAAGCTCCTCTACGCTGTGGAACACCGCAGGGGTGACGTCGTAGTCAAATTCTCCGGCTTTCCAGCCGAGGACTCTGTCCGCAGTGCCGTCCGAAAGCAATTCGGACGCTCTTTTTATAAGAGCCGCACGGTTTATTTCTTGCATCTTAAGTCCTCCAATCTCTTGTTTTCGCCGAGCGCGGCGACTTTTTCCGCAAAATCGTTCATTGTTGCGGCGAATTTTGCGCCTTCCGCCGCCGATACCCACTCAACTCTTGTTCTCTCCTTTTCAATACCGAGATAATCGAGCATTGAAAACAGCAGAGACATACGTCTGCGGGTATAGTAGTTTCCGGAGGTGTAATGGCAGTCGCCCGGATGGCAACCGCAGATTATGACTCCGTCCGCGCCTCTCTGAAAAGCGCGGAGAATGAACATCGGGTTTACTCTGCACGAGCAGGGAACACGGATGATTTTGACGTCGGCGGGGTAATTCAGGCGGTTATTTCCCGCAAGGTCTGCTCCCGCATATGAGCACCAGTTACAGCAAAACGCCACGATAAGGGGCTTATATTCGTTTACTTGCATATTGCGTCAACCTCCGCCATTATTTGTTTGCTTGAGAAGCCTCTCAGATCCATCGCGCCCGACATACAAGCGACCGTGCATGCGCCGCAGCCCTGACATACCGCCTCGTTTACCGTTGCAACGCGGCGAACCTTTGTTGTTCTGTCCGGCATGCGGAATTCCTTGTCGATATACGAGATCGCGCCGTAAGGACATACTTTCTCGCAGGTCGAGCAACCGTTGCACATCATTTCGTCCGGATGGGCGACGCAGGGGTTACCTGTCAGCTTGTCTTTGCAGAGAAGCCCGATTACCTTTGAAGCCGCGGCTCCTGCCTGAGCGACCGTTTCCGGAATGTCCTTCGGGCCCTGACATGTTCCGGAGAGGAACACGCCCGCCGTCGGACTTTCAACGGGACGGAGCTTGGGATGAGCCTCCGTGAAGAAGTCGTTTGTGTCCATGCTCGCCGTAAGGAGAGTTGCAAGGTGTCTTGCGGACTTATCGGGTTCGATAGCCGCCGCAAGAACGACGAGGTCGGCGTCGATATGGAGCTGTTTTCCGTAGATAAGGTCCGAAGCCTGAACCTTCAGCTTGTCGCCGTCCGGACAGACCTTGCCGACCATACCTTTTATATAATGCACGCCGTATTCTTCAACGGCGCGGCGATAGAATTCATCAAAATTCTTGCCGGGTGTACGGACGTCTATATAGAAAACGTATACGTCCGTATCGGGATATTTGTCGCGTATGAGCATGGCGTGCTTTGCCGTGTACATACAGCATATCTTTGAGCAGTATTC
>JAHAZT010000028.1 GCA_018383975.1 Eubacteriales bacterium
AGGGCAAAAAAGCACCGAAAAATGCCTCTTACAAGAATTTTTCGATGCCCAAAAAGCCTTATGCAGCAAGCGTTTCCGGGATTTTGGAGGGATGCTGAAAAGCCTCGGAAAATCTCGAAAAAATCTCGGCTCGCTTGTGCAAATGCAACAAAAAACACGTTCAAAACCTATCGTTTCAAACGTGTTTTTTGTTAAAATTGGCGGAGAGGAAGGGATTCGAACCCTTGTGCGGTTTAACCCGCAAACTGATTTCGAGTCAGCCCCGTTATGACCACTTCGATACCTCTCCGTATATACAAACCTCGATTTCTATCCTTTTGAAGCTCCGGAAAACGGAGGGATATTTGCGAGGGATGCTACGATAATATTAAATTTGAACCCACGAAAAAGCCTTATAAATCAGGGGTTTCAGGGGATTAGATGAACAATTGACGGTCGGATTTCGAGTCAGCCCCGTTATGACCACTTCGATACCTCTCCGTATATACCGCCGTTTTCACAGCGGAAAAGATTATATCATAAAAGAATTGATTTGTCAATAAAGAAAGGCGTCAATCTTCGTCAAAATCGAGAATTTCACTGAGAATATAGTTGGAAACAAGCATTCCGCGACGGGAAAGCCTGAAACCGTCCGTTGTTTTTATAACCAGCTTCTTTTCGATAAACGGCTTTAATCTTTCGCCGTATTTTGAAATAAAATCTCCGCCGCAACGAAGTCTGTATTCGCCGAGAGATATTCCCTCCGAAAGACGGAAGCCGAGCATGACGTATTGCGTTTCAAATTTTTTCGGCGTTATTTCCTCCGTACTGTCGATAAGAAAAACGGAAAGCGGATCTTCAATGAAATAATCTATATTTTTCACCTGCGAAAAGAGCCGCCCCTCAAAGAACGACGCAGCCGCCGTGCCGAAGCCGAGATAATCGTTGCATTTCCAGTATTTTATATTGTGACGGCATGCAAAGCCGTCCTTTGCAAAATTACTTATTTCATATTGACGGTATCCGTGTGCTTCAAGGGTTTTTGCCGTATCCATATACATTTTGTATTGAATTTCTTCATCGGGAAGACTTTCGGATATGGTTTTGTTATATGCAAAGGGGGTGTTCTCTTCGATTTTCAGTCCGTAAAAGGAGATATGCTCCGGAGAAAGCGCGGCGACTGTCCTTATTGTTTCCGCCAGCTTTTCCGGCGTCTGACCCGGCAGGGCATACATTATATCAACGTTTATATTGTCAAACCCTTCAAGGCGCGCGAGCAGGAATGAATTTTCAAAATCCTCATAGGTGTGTATGCGGGAAAGCATTTTCAGTTCGTCGTTATGCACGCTTTGCAATCCCAGACTGAGGCGGTTTATTCCCGCGCTTCTGTAAATTGCGAGCTTGCCGCCGTCAAGGGTGCCGGGGTTTGCTTCTATGGAGATTTCCGCATTTTTATCAACCTTAAACGTTCTTCTTATCGCGCCGACGATATCGGAAATGTCCTCCGCGTCTATATATGAAGGCGTTCCGCCGCCTATATATATCGTATCGACAATATACTCCGCCGACTTTTTTCCGTAGCTTTCAATCTGTTTTACAAGCGCCCTGCAATACGCCCTTGACGTTTCGCACGAAGGGACGGAATAAAAATCGCAATAGGCGCATTTTTTTGCGCAATATGGGATATGGACATATATTCCGAGCGATTTCATATTCCTTTTCCTCCTTTTTTATTCGTCGTCTCCGAGCTTGAGAACAGCCATAAACGTTTCCGGCGGGACTTCGACAGACCCCAGCTTTCTCATACGTTTTTTGCCCTCTTTCTGCTTTTCAAGCAGTTTCTTTTTTCTTGTGATATCGCCGCCGTAGCATTTGGCAAGCACGTCCTTGCGCATAGCCTTGACGGTTTCTCTTGCGATGACTCTTCCGCCGACAGCCGCCTGAACGGGCACCTCAAAGAGCTGACGCGGAATGTTGTCTTTAAGCGCTTCGACAATCTTTCTGCCTCTTGCATATGCCTTGTCTGCGTGAACGATGAACGAAAGCGCGTCGACAACCTCCATGTTCAGGAGGATATCGAGCTTGACGAGCTTACTTTCCGCATAGCCCTTGAATTCATAGTCAAGGGAGGCATACCCCTTTGACCGACTTTTCAGCGCGTCGAAAAAGTCATAAATAATTTCGTTCAGCGGCAGTGTGTAATGCAGCTCCATTCTCGTTTTATCTATATATTTCATATCAATGAATACGCCGCGCCTGTCCTTGCAAAGCTCCATAATTCCGCCGACGAATTCCGAAGGAACGATTATACTGGCGGAAACAATCGGCTCTTCGGCGACGGATATTTCATCTGCCGACGGGTACACTGCGGGGTTGTCTATATAAGATGTTACGCCGTCCTTCGTCGTGATTCTGTATATAACGCTCGGAGCGGTTGTCACAAGGTCCAGATTGAACTCCCGCTCTATGCGTTCTTCTATGATTTCCATATGAAGAAGTCCCAGAAAGCCGCAACGGAAACCGAAGCCCAGCGCAATACTCGTCTCCGGCTCAAAGGTGAGCGCGGCGTCGTTGAGCTGCAATTTCATCAGCGCGTCGCGAAGATCGGGATATTTTGCTCCGTCTGCGGGATAAATGCCCGCAAAAACCATAGGCTGCGCCTTTTTGAAGCCTTCAAACGGCTCTGCCGTCGGATTTTCAAGTTCCGTAACCGTATCGCCGACGCGTGTATCGGAAACGTTCTTTATGCTCGCAGTTATATATCCGACTTCGCCCGCCGCAAGCTCATTTGCCGGCACAAGCCCAAATGCGGACATATATCCGACCTCGGTTACGTCGAATATCGCGCCCGTATTCATCATTTTTATCTTTGTCCCGACGCGGACTTTTCCGTCCGCAACGCGCACGTTTACGACAACGCCTCTGTACGAATCGTAATACGAATCGAAAATCAGGCATTTGAGCGGCGCGTCGGGGTCGCCGTCGGGAGCGGGAATGTCCGTCACGATTTTTTCAAGCACGTCGGTTATGTTCTGTCCTGTTTTTGCGGAAACTGCGGGACAGTCCTCTGCGGGAATACCGATTACATCCTCAATTTCGCTCCGCGTGCCTTCAATATCGGCGGACGGAAGGTCGATTTTGTTTATAACGGGTATGATTTCAAGGTCATTTTCTATTGCAAGATACGTGTTCGCAAGCGTCTGCGCCTCTATGCCCTGCGTTGCGTCGACGACGAGAAGCGCGCCCTCGCACGCGGCAAGGGAGCGGGAGACCTCGTAATTGAAGTCGACGTGTCCCGGAGTGTCGATGAGGTTGAATTCATAGTCCTCGCCGTTTTTTGCATGATAATTCATCTTAACGGCGCGGGCTTTTATCGTTATTCCTCTTTCGCGCTCAATATCCATGTTGTCGAGAAGCTGCTCCTCCATCTCGCGTGACGAAACACTCTGCGTCTTTTCGAGGAGCCTGTCCGCAAGGGTACTCTTGCCGTGGTCTATATGCGCTATTATTGAGAAGTTACGTATGTTTTTCTGGTTTGCCATTGACACCCGTCCTTTGCGGAAAATTTGTTTAACTGTGTAACAGGGATATTATATCACGGCGCAGGCGTTTTATCAAGTATTTTTTGACAGTCACTCTTGATAATTGCGTTCGGGTATGGTATTATTGTTTATAAAGAAAATTTTATGGAGGTACCTCATGGCAGAAAAAAATATAGAAATAGTTAAAAATTACGATCCCGAGGTCGGTGCGGCAATGGAGGCGGAGCTTCTTCGTCAGCGCGGCGGAATAGAGCTTATCGCTTCGGAAAACTTCGTTTCGGAGCCAGTTATGGCGGCGATGGGGTCAATTCTGACAAACAAATATGCCGAAGGCTTCCCCGGAAAGAGATATTACGGCGGCTGCGCCTGCGTCGACGTTGTGGAAAACATAGCGAGAGACCGCGCGAAGGAAATTTTCGGCGCAGAGCATGCAAACGTCCAGCCGCACAG
>JAHAZT010000032.1 GCA_018383975.1 Eubacteriales bacterium
TTCAGCTGACCGATACTAATAGACCGAGGGCTTGAACTATTCAAGCTTCGCTTTGATTCGCTCGTTTTGCTTATTCGGTTTTTTATGCACATCCTTTGTGTTGAAAAAAGCAGATGACTATGTCATCTGCTTTTTGTTTTGCCTTTTTGCAAGCCCTGTCTGCGCAGTTGCCGAAAAATCTGCATATTATCCCCAATTATTGAAGTTTCTTTTGCCTACTTTTCTTTTCAAAGAAAAGTACGGTGCCTACTTTTTTTCAAAGAAAAGTACGGGCAAGGGGCGTTTTCGGGCGTTCATTTCAAATTATCAAAACCGTTGCAAAAGGCGGCGGAGTGTGATATAATAAGCCTGTAAAACAATCGGAGGCGTATGATGAAAAGACTACTCATAATCGACGGCAGCAACCTCCTTTTTCAGATGTTTTTCGGTATGCCCGCAAGGATAACGGGCGGTGACGGAAAAGGCATCTGGGGAACCCTCGGTTTTACGGGTGCCGTCATCAGGATGATAAAAATGACCGCCCCGACGCATATTATCGCCGTTTTTGACGGCGAGCACGAGAACTCCAGAACCGAAACGGACGCAGATTACAAGGCGAACCGCCCCGATTTTTCGTCCGTGCCGGAGGATGAAAACCCGTTTTCGCAGCTACCGGATATCTATTCCGCGCTGGACTTTATGGGTATCCGTCGCTACGAGACAGAGGACTGCGAGACAGACGACATCATCGCCTCTTACGCAAAAGTCTGCGCCGGCGAATATGATATTGTCATCTCCTCGCACGACAGCGACTTTTTTCAGCTGATAGGGGAGAATTTGCGCGTTTTGCGGTATCGCGGGGACAAAAGCGTCCTCTGCGACATTGATTACGTTTTGTCAAAAACGGGCGTGATGCCCGCCGGATATGCGGATTTCAAATGCCTGACAGGAGACGGCTCGGACAATATCAAAGGAATTACCGGAGTCGGGCCAAAAACGGCGGCAAAGCTGATAAATACATACAAAACCCTTGACGGACTTTTGGAAAACGTCGAAAATATTGAAAAAGAATCGCTTCGGAAAACCATATCCGAGGGAAAAGACAGGCTTTTGAAAAACCGGAGGCTGATACAGCTTTCCGGAGATTGCAAAACCCCGATAAATCCGGAGGATGCGACCTTTTCGGGCCAGAGCTTCCGCACGGGAGAGGTACTATCCGCAATAGGACTGAAATAACGGACAGGAGGAAAACGAAATTGTTTGAATCGGCGATAGGCGAGATAAAAAAGTATAACAGAATAATTATTCACAGACACACAAATCCCGACGGCGACGCAATCGGAAGTCAGGTCGGGATGAAGGAGCTTCTGAAGAAAAATTTTCCGGAAAAAGAGGTTTACGCCGTCGGCGACCCTGCGGGCAGATACGCCTTTATAAAAGGCTCGACGCCGGACGTAATCCCCGATGAATACTATAACGGCGCGCTTGCGATCGTGCTCGACACCTCCGCAAAAGCGCTGATCAGCGACGGACGGTATGCGACGGCAGAGAGAATTCTCCGTATGGATCATCACATTTTCTGCGAGGAGATTGCGGACGTTGATATAGACGAGCCGAGCTTTGAAAGCTGCTGCGGACTTGTAACCGCCTTTGCAAAGGAATGTAAGCTTGAGTTGACATCGGTCGCCGCAAATGCGCTGTATTCGGGAATGGTGACGGATTCCGGTCGCTTCCGCTATGACAGCACAAACGCAAGAACCTTCACCCTTGCCGCATTTCTTATGGAAACGGGTTTTATCGATACGGCATATCTTTTCAGAAATCTTTATTCCGATGACCTCTCGGCGGCAAAGCTGCGCGCGTCGTTCGTGCTGAAAATAAAACAGACGGAGAAGGGAACGGCATATATTTATACCACAAAAGACGAGCTGGCAAGCACGGGAGCGGACATTTTCACCGTTTCGCGCGGAATGGTCGGCACGATGGCAGACCTGAAGGGCGTTGACGTCTGGGTGAACTTTACGGAGACCGACAGCGGCGTTCTCTGCGAGCTGCGCTCATCGAAATACAACATAAATCCCGTTGCCGTTGCGCACGGCGGCGGCGGACACGCAAAGGCAAGCGGCGCAACCCTGCGCGACAAAGCAGAGGCGATGCAGGTGCTTGCCGAACTTGATAAACTCACGGAGGAAGGCTTATGACCGTCAACAAAACAAAAGAAATGCAAACTATACTTGACAAAATCAAAGAGTATCAAAGGATAATAATCTGCCGTCATATCCGTCCCGACGGGGACGCCGTCGGCTCGACTGTCGGACTGAAAACGATTCTCTCGCTGACCTTCCCCGAAAAGGAAATATATCTGATAAACGAGGATTATTCGGATTATGTGTCATTTCTCGGCGGGGAAGACGAGGCAATCGACGCCGTGCTCTATGCGGACGCGCTTTGCATAGTGCTTGATACCGGCTCGGCAGACAGAATTTCAAACAATAACTATACTCTCTGCCGCGAGGTTGTAAAAATAGATCATCATATAGTCGCGGAGCCGTACGGCGATATTTGCTGGATAGAGAAGGAACGCTCGTCAACATGCGAGATGATAGCGGGATTTTATCTTGCTTTTGCCGACGAGCTGAAAATAAATCTCGCCGCTGCCACCGCAATTTATACGGGAATGGTTACCGATTCCGGTCGTTTCCGCTTCCGCTCCGTGACGGGCGAAACGCTCCGCCGCGCCGGCGCGCTTCTTGATATGGGCATAGATACGGACACCCTCTATGCGCGGCTCTATCTTGAAAATTTCGATTATATCGCGTTCAAGGCGTATATTTATAAGAGAATAAAAATGACGGAAAACGGCGTTGCGTATATAATTGTCGACAAAAAAATGCAGGAAAAATTCTCGCTTTCAAAGGAGGACGCAAGCAACGTTGTGTCGTTTCTGGACTCAATCCGCGGAAGTATTATCTGGCTTGCGTTCATTGAAAATGACGACGGTTCAATCCGCGTTCGCCTGCGCTCACGCTTTGTGACGGTAAACGAGCTTGCTTCAAAATATCACGGCGGCGGTCACGACTGCGCGAGCGGCGCAACCGTATATAGCAAAAAGGAGATGAAATCACTCATTTCCGACGCGGATATGCTAATTAAAGATTACAAATCAACACATGAGGGCTGGATATGAAAATACTTCTTACAAATGACGACGGCATCGGCGCAAGAGGCATAAGGGTGCTTTGCGATTTTGCCGAAACGCTCGGCGAGGTAACTGTTGTCGCGCCGAAAACGGAGCAAAGCGCAAAAAGTCACGGGATAAATATTCATTCGGAAATGGAGATAAAAGAGGTCGATTTTCCGGGCGCGGCGAGGGCGTTTGCCGTCGACTCCACCCCTGCCGACTGTGTAAGGTTTGCTTTGCTCGGGCTTGGAGAGAAGTTTGACCTTGTCCTCTCCGGAATCAACTGCGGGCTGAATATCGGCACGGACATTGTCTATTCCGGAACCGTCGGCGCGATATTCGAGGCGGCGGCGGAGGGCGTGCCGGCTGTCGCCGTATCAACTCAATCAGATTATCTTGACGGCGTGGAAAGTCATCTTGACAGAGTCTGCGACTTTTTCAGAAAACACAACCTGCTTTCGTATTCCTCGCTTTACAATGTCAACATTCCGAAGGACGCAAAGGACATTCTGTTTACAAGTCAGGGCGGCAGATATTATAACGACACCTTTGAAAAAACCGGCGACTTTTCGTATCGGCAAAGGGGAATGTGCGTCCACAACGACCAAAAGAATTTCACACTTGACACCGACGCAACCTTAAACGGTTATATTTCCGTAACGCCGATTACGCTTGACAGAACCGATTATAAGGTTCTCTCCGAAATATCAAAGCTGAAAATATGATACATAAAAATCCCGCCGCGGCGGGATTTTTGTATTGACATTGTTTTTTATGTGTGATAAAATATTGGGAGAAAAATATTGGGATATAGCCGAGTCGGTAAGGCACAAGACTTTGACTCTTGCATTTCGCTGGTTCGAGTCCAGCTATCCCAGCCATGATGCGTGTCTGATTTAGATGCAGGCACGAAAAAACGAGAAAAGCGGAGATTTCGAGAGATTTTTCCGCTTTTTTCGACCCTGAATTTTTTCGAAATTTTGTAGATGCATTTCGGGCATTTCGGGTCTGTAGCCGGATTCGAACTCACGAAAAGGGCTAAATTTGATTGTTATCAGTTTGTTGAGGGCCTTTCTCGCTCGGCGGTGTTTCTTTACACGTTGATTGCATGATTGAGATTGAAAACGGGAAGATTTATGATATAATAAGATATCGACAAATCGGGATTGTAAGTGACACTTAGCATTGATTATGTCGATGTGCAACCATACACAGAAAAATGTATTTCGCTGATTGTGGGGAACATATTCGCTGTTTGTGGGGAAGAATTTTTACGAAAACCGTGCTATACTTTTCTTCGGAGGTACATAAAAATGGATCAAATGAAGATAGGAAAATTTATTGCTGTCCTGCGGAAAGAAAAAGGTCTGACGCAGGAACAGCTCGGAGAAAAACTCGGCGTGACCAATAAAACCATTTCTCGCTGGGAAAACGGTAACTATATGCCCGATGTTGAAATGCTGTCGCTGCTTTCAAAAGAATTCGGCGTAAGCATCAACGAGCTTATAAGCGGTGAACGGCTTTTAGCGGAGGACTTTAAGAAAGCTGCCGACGATAACCTTGTTACGGCGCTGAACAACAGCACCTTTACGCTGAAAGAAAAGATAGCTTTCTTTAAGAAAAAATGGTTGCGCGAACATGTTGCGACTATAGTTCTGTGTGTTGCGGCGTGGATAGGTCTTATAATATGGACAGCGCTGAAATTACGAGGCAGTGACTCTTATTCGCTTTTGGGCGCAGTTGGCAGTTTGGTTGCCGTGTTTTTCTATGTGGTGATGCATAACCGTATGATGGCGTATGTAGAGAAACACGCATATCGGAAATCCGACAATGAGGTGGAGGATAAAAAATAAACTCCGTTTGTCGCCCCATACATAGCCAAACGCTACTCAGACGAGCGTTTGGCTAATTTTTATGTAAAGGAAGGATGAACGCTAAGAAACTTGGTATACATAAGCTCGTTTACAAGCATGGTTCTGCAAGCACGAAAGAACACTGTCACTTGCAGCGCGCCTGAATTAACCTGTAGACACAAAAAGCACTTGCGGCGCAAGTGCTTTTTCGGTTATATACCCTGTCGTCGGCGTTTCATCCGTAAATTGCGCGATTGAGATTGAAAATCGGGAAGATTTATGGTATAATGAAGCATCGGAAAAGTGCGCGGAAGCGGAGGAGAAAGCATGGTCAAATCGGAAATTTATATAGGGCTGCACGATTCAACCACGAAAACACAGCTGTTTGAAAGCGAGAAGTACATCAGGGTGCTTCGCAATGTGTGTCATTCATACAAGGTGCCGTTTTCGTTCGGCATACAGGAAGGCGGATACATTTATGAAAACGGGGAATATGCCAGAGAAACAAGTCTTGTGCTTACTCTCATTGACGTTGAAAAAGCCGTTGTGAACGATATTGCAAAAGATCTTTGTGCCTTTTTCCGTCAGGAATCCGTTCTCGTTACCGAAAGCGAAATACAGGCATATTATGTAAGTGAAAAGCTGGAATGCGACAGCGAACGTGATAGCGGTGACAATAAAAAATAAATTCTTTGCGAAAAAGCGAAAGGGGATGAAAAAATGGCATCGGAAGAAAACCGCAGTCTGAAAAATATTGAAGGGAAAAAGTTGCGCCGAATATATTTTGATGTCCCTTTGATTTTTCTGTATTCCGTGATGCTTGCCGTTCCTTATGCTATTTTGGTGATTTCGTGGGGAATAGGGAAATTTGATTTTGCGGAGTGGCTGTCTGCGTTTCGCACATCGGTTTTAGTCTGCGTTGGCTTTTCTCTGCCGTTTATTATCCTGCGGGCGCTGAATAAGCGGTTTTTCGGCAGGATCGTATGTGTCCTCGCAAAAGAAGGAATTTATTATCCGAAAGGCAAAATCCGCTATGAAACCATAGAAAAAATCGAATATGCTATGGATTCAAGACCGAAATTCAAAAGCGATATCGCAAAGCCTTTCCGACTGATTATTTATACAAACGGCGGAAAAAATATAGTCCTTTCCGGTGTGCCTTTCTGCGCCGTATCGAAAATAAAAGCATGTGTAAAGGGAACCGATATAAAAATCACGGGCGTGAAATCATTGCTTTCGGTGATATCGGCTGTAGCGGCGATAATTCTTGCTGTTCCGTTTTATGTGGTGTTGCTTTGCAATGCGCCGGGTATTTCCGTCGCGCGGTTTGCGGTTTTTGCGGCGATATGGGTTGTGCTCGACATTATACTCATGCCCATATTTGATAAATATGCCGTCGGCTATCGTTTCTGGCACAAAATCCTGCCGAAAAAATGGCTTTCTTATATCATACTCTGGATTTATTATCTGTCATTTTTTGCGGTAATGCTTATATTGTTTTATTTCCCGAATTGGTTTGTTATCTGCACCCTCGGAATATATATGGGCGTAGTGCAGCCGCCCGTGCCTGCGCGAAACGTTAGTGTGCGCCAAAATATTTTGTCATACGAAAAACTATATGATATTTACATAAACAAAGCGGATTTCTGGGAAAAGAAGACAGGGAAGAAATAAAACAGGAAAAGGAATGTCCGCGCCGGAGCGCTTATCAAAATTTTAATATTAAAAAAGCAAGCGATATCAGCTTATCCTTTCAGATAGACCGATATCGCTTGTTTTGTGTTTTATGCCGCGCGTCGGTTGACGCTGCTCCGAGATGAGATTATTTCTTATTGATGTTCAGTACCAACAAACAGTACGGGCATCTGATACGAGGTTGGACAAGTAAATCCGTAATGGTTATCGGAATAAATTTGCCGCAACACGGACAGTTAATACCGGGGACTTGTGACGATTTGCCGCCGGAAACGGCTTTCAGTTCTTCTTCCGTGAGTATGCCCATCCACGCGGTGACAAACATTCCGGCTTCGTTGGATTCGCACAGCTTCGCATTTGCGATTGTAAATACTTCGTCAACGGACTTGCCGGATTCGGCATAGCCTTTTATCAGGGTTTTTGCCGTCATCATAAACATTGCGGCGGGAATTCCTTTGCCGGAGACGTCGGCTATGAGAAATCCGAGCTTGCTTTCGCCGACAAAATAGAAATCGTAAAAGTCGCCGCCCACCTCCTTGGCGGTGTCCATTGTTGCGTATATATCAAATTCGCCGTGAGCGGGATACGGCGGGAAAACCATAGGTATTGCGGAATGCTGAATGGCTTTGGCAAATTTCAGTTCTTTATCAATCCGCGCAGCCGCCTCCGCAATATAGCGCTTTAGCGTCAGTACGGTTGAGTTTATATCGTCGGAAAGGGAAGCGAATTCTTCATTCGTTCTCACGTCAACGACGGTGTCCAGATTGCCGCTTGTTATCTTTGCAAGAGACCTGTTTATCTTTACCATATTGTCGACGATGAGTTTCTTTATGAGGAAATAAACGACAATGAACAGCATTCCGAAAACAACGAACTCCATAAACACCGTGACATAAACCGATACGTCGCGGATAAAAAAATTCCCCCGTATGAGCGGATGCTCACACGGGGGGTGTTACAACGATATTTACCTTTTCAGAGCGCGCCGAATATCCAGAGTATCAGCAGCCCGAAAAGCAACAGAACGAGGAGACACGGCAGCACGATGACAAGAAATCCGGAGAGCACCATCATCAGCTTTTCCTTGAAGGTGACCTTTTCCTCCGTCATCATTTCTCTGAATTTCTCCTCTTGTTCGCCGGAGGATTTTTTAATGCGTTTCCAAATCATATAAAAACTCCTTGGTTTCGTATATTTTTGTCCTGCGGTTAAATTTCTTCCGTTGTATAAGCCTTTTTGCAATCGAAGAGGTAGTTGCCGTTTTCATCGAGCTTCTTTTCGGGGAAGTGACAAGCCACGAAATGTCCCGGCTCTATCTCCGTCAGCGGAGGCGGCACTCTCTTGCACTTGTCGCACGCCATATAGCATCTGGTATGGAATTTACAGCCTTCGGGAGGTCTTATCGGGCTTGGGATATTTCCCTCAAGAAGAATTCTTTCCTTTTTCAGACTTTCGACGTCCGTTGTGGGAATTGAAGAGAGAAGCGCCACGGTATAAGGATGACGCGGGTCGCTGAACACCTTCTCGGCGCTCGCCAGCTCAACCACGTTTCCGAGATACATAACGCAGATCCTGTCCGAAATGTATCTTACAACGGAGAGGTCGTGCGAGATGAACATATACGTGAGGTTTTCCTTTTCCTTCAACTCCTGAAGAAGGTTGATTATCTGAGACTGAATGGAAACGTCAAGCGCCGATACACATTCGTCGCAAACGATGAATTTCGGCTTGACGGCAAGCGCACGCGCAATGGATATTCTCTGTCGCTGACCGCCGGAGAACTGATGCGGATATCTGTGCAGCATATAGTCCTGCAAGCCGCAACGACGCATCGTTTCAAGGATATATTCCTTCATTTTCGGCGAGCCGTGCTTATAATAATTATGCGTCACAAGCCCTTCTTCGATAATCTGGCCGATCGTCATTCTCGGGTTGAGAGAGGAATACGGGTCCTGGAATATAATCTGAAGGTCCTTGCGGAGCAGGCGCATTTCCGAATATTTCAGTCTTGCAAGGTCTATGCCGTTATCGAGCATATTCTCATACATCATAAATTCGGGGTCGTCCGCATACATCGCTTTGAGCGCGTTTATCGTCTCGCCGACGCCGGCTATTTCATATTCGCAATTTGCAATGTCGCCCTTGAAAACATCAATCTTTTCTCTGAGCGCCGCGATTTTTTCGGGGGCTTTTGCCTGCTTTTTCGGATTTTCCTCCGTTTCGAGAAGTTCAATCTCGTTTTCTATATCGGCAATTGCGGTGTTCAGCTCGACTATTCTGCGTTCCTTGCGGTAACGCTCAAGCAGGAGCGCCGCGCCTTCCTTTGTGCTCTTTGCCACAAATCCGCCGAGGATTTTCGCAACGTGAGAGAGTGCGGTTTCATATTCGGCTATGGCAAGGTTTTTCTCCTGAATGTCGAAAAACGAAGCGTTTGCGCCGAGCTCGTCACATTTTTTCGTCAACGCGTCCGCTTTTGCATGGGCGGAATGAATTCTGGAAACATATTTTTCCGCATGAACGAGCGTGTCCCGGACGTAGGAGGGAGCGATTTCGGCAAGAGTGTAACCGTAAAACATGGTGGTGCCCGCCGTCTGCTCATAAAGCTGAAGAATAACTCTTCCGAGCGTTGATTTGCCGCAGCCGGACTCGCCGACTATGCCGAGCGTTTCGCCCTTGTATATATCGAGCGTGATTTCCTCGTTTGCGCGGACATAAAGCTGCTTTTTGCCGAAAACGCTCTGCTTCCCGACGGGAAAATATTTTTTAAGATTTGTTATTGATAACAACTTCTCTGTGTTCTTCGGTGTGTTCTGCACTTCTTCTCACCTCCTTTTCGGGATAGAAGCATCTGATTTTCTGACCCGGCAGAACTTCTTTCAGCTCGGGTTCCTCCGCAAAGCATTTTGCCGTTGCGTATTTACATCTCGGAGCGAATTTGCAGCCCTTCGGCAATGCCAGCGGATGCGGAACAACTCCGGGGATGGGCTCGAGCTTGTGGGTTATGTTGTCTATGCGGGGGATACTGAACATCAGTCCCTCCGTATAAGGATGGCTCATACGGCAGTCCGCAAAGATTACCCTTGCCGAGGACTGCTCGACAACCTGACCGCAGTACATAACCACAACGTCGTCCGCCATTTCGTTTATAACGCCGAGGTCGTGCGTGATGAAGATGATAGACGTGCCGTTTTCTCTCTGAAGCTCGTTCATCAGATGCAGAATCTGCGCCTGAATTGTAACGTCGAGAGCGGTTGTGGGCTCGTCGGCAATGAGAATTTTCGGCTTGCAGGCAAGCGCCATGGCAATCATGACGCGCTGTCTCATACCGCCGGAAAGCTGATGCGGATACTGCTTTATGACAGCCTCCGGATTCGGAATCTGAACGTCATAGAGCATTTTCAGCGCCATTGCCTTCGCTTCCTTTTTGGTTTTGCCCTGATGGATGATGAACGGCTCCGAGAGCTGCTTTTCAATCGTGAACACGGGGTTGAGAGAGGTCATCGGCTCCTGGAATATGACGGAAATCTTGTTTCCGCGGACATCATACATCTGCTGCTCGGAAAAATCGGCAAGGTTCTTGCCTTCAAAAATTATTTCGCCGTCGGCGATATATCCGTTGCCGTCCAGCAGACGGAGAATGCTCATTGCGGAAACGCTCTTTCCGGAGCCTGATTCGCCGACGATGCCTATCGTCTTGCCGGATTCGAGGGTGTATGAAACGTCGTTCACGGCTTTGACGATGCCTTTTCTTGTTTTGAAATACGTGTGAAGGTGCTTTACTTCGAGTAATGGCATATTATTTTTTCACCTCCGTCACTTTTCCTGACTGCTCTTGGGGTCGAGAACGTCCCTGAGAGTGTCGCCCAGAATGTTTATGCTGATCGTTGCTATCGAAAGGAATATTGCAGGGAAGAGCCATTGCCACCAGTAGTTCTGAATAACTATGGAGTTGTTCGCGCCGTTCAGCATGTTGCCCCATGTGGGTCGCGGCTGCTGAACGCCGAAGCCGAGGTATGAAAGGCTGGACTCCGTAAGCAGACAGCCTGCAAAATCAAGCGTCATGCTGACGATTATAACCGAAATGATATTCGGGAGGATATGACGGAAGGCGATGAAGCGTTCCTTTACGCCCATTGCCTTTGCCGCCGTGACGAATTCCTTTTCTCTTTCGGCAAGCACCTGCGCGCGTATCATTCGCGCAAGACCAGTCCACGAGAGCAGTCCGAGAATGACCATTATTATCATTATTCTTGATGTTTCGCTGATGGGTCGTGACGTAAGAACGTACGAAAGCATCATAGCGAACGGCAAAAACGGAATAGCCGAGAAAATCTCCGTGACGCGCATGAGGAGAATGTCAACCCAGCCGCCGAAGTAGCCAGAAAGACAGCCGACGATAATTGCGATTACGGAGGAGATTATAACGGCTATGGCACCGATTGTCATAGTCATTTTTCCGCCGTGGATAATTCGTGTAAAGGTATCTCTGCCGAGGTTATCCGTTCCGAAAAGATAGCCCTTCATTCCGGCAGATTTCACAAGAGAACCGGTTTCGTCTGCAAGGTATGTCTGATAAGGACCTGCGTAAACGGCGGAGCATGCCGTGCCGTTTATACCCTTGAGCTGACCCTTGTCGTTTGAGCCCCACGCATATGCGTGACCCTTGTCCGTAACGCCGACAAAGTGAACTGCGCCGCCGTCGAGAGAAACGAGCTTTTCGCCGGCGGGAATCTCCGCGATTGCATTTTCGCCGTATCTTGCGGCGCCCTGAACGAGAACCTCTCCGTTTTCGAGAAGAACCGCGAGACAGCCGTTTGTCGTGGCGACATCAACGATTTTCTTTCCGCTGATGTAATTCATGAGGGGGACCTTGTTGCCGCCGGACAATACTGCCGTTTCGCGACGGAGCATTCCGCCGGGACATTCAAGCGTTCCGTCCTCCATGAGAAGGAATGCATAATAGTTTGTGAAAACTATCTTTTTCACGTTTTTATAAGTGCCGTTTTCCGATCCTGCGACGAGGTCTGCAAGGTTGAGGCACGCATTTTTGTTGCCCCACGCATAGACGCGACCGTCATATATCATGGCGGAAACCTGATAGCCCGCCACAAGCTGCTGAATCTTGGAAACGTCGGCGACACCGTTTTCTATCAGATCTGTGGGACACTGAATTACGGGGTCGTCCTCGTTGCCCTTGAAATATCCGTACTGACCGCGGTTATTTACGCCCCAGCCGAAGAGCTTGCCCGACGTGCTGACCGCGAGAACATGGTCGTTTCCGGCGGAAGCCATATAGGTTTTGCCGTCCTTCAGTTCTTCCGGAATTGCGGAATAATCAACTCTTGAAAGAGTGTTTTTCGGATATCCCCATAAATATATGTTGTTATCACTGCCGACGCCGATTGAAAAATATGACTTGCCCGATATGCTTGCGATGTTGTTTTTTAAGCCTGAAGGGAGCTTGCGCATTGTCATATTCGGCGCGATGTTTGCCTGGTTTGCGTCTATATAGTTTACGTCCATGGGGAAGAAGAGCGGACCGACAAACACGAGAACGAACATTGAAATCAGCACCACAAGCGCGACAACCGCCAGTTTTCTTCTGAAAAAGGCTTTCGTTGCCAGCTTGGACGGCGATTCCAGATTTTCAACTGCGAAAATATCGCTTTCGGCAAGCTCCTTGCTTGCTCCGCGGAACATTCTCGCAAACCAATTGCCTATGCGCCATCCGCCGCGGGCGGACTTGTTTTCTTTCTGATTTTTATCTTTTGCCATATAAATCCGCCTCCTTTATTTATTGACTCTGATGCGCGGGTCTACGAAGCCGTAGATAATATCTATCAGCAGGTTGCCGGCAAGCGAAATGAATATATAGAACATCTGGAGCGCAAGAACGATTTCGTTATCGTTGTTTGTGAGCGCCTGAAAGTATGTTCTGCCTATTCCGTTGAGTGCAAAAATGTTTTCTATCATAAGAGAGCCGCTGAATATGCCGAGAAACCAGCCTATCACAAGCGTTATAATGGGAAGAAGAGCATTTCTCCATGCGTGACTGTAAATAACCACGTGCTCGCGGAGTCCCTTTGCTCTTGCCGTTCTGATGCAGTCCATGGAAAGCGCTTCTATCATCGAAGCGCGCACGTATCTTGTCATTCCGCCGAGCGAGCAGAACGTCATGACCAGCAGCGGCAGAGCCAGATGATACATCTTGTCCCAGAACTGACGCCACGGCGACCATTCAATACTGCCTGCCGTTATCATGCCCGAAACGGGGAACCATCCGAGTATGACGGCAAAAAGCCATATAAATACAATGGCTATGATGAACGTCGGCAGACTGTAACCGATTATCGTTCCGACCTGAACGGCGACGTCACGCTTTGAGCCGCGCTTTACCGCGCAGAAAATGCCGAGGGGTATCGTTATTCCGAGAGCCAGCACGGTTGCGAAAATGTTGATGAAAATGGTGTTTTTCATCGGGTCCTTGATGACCTCCGCAACGGGCTTGCCGTAAACGGCGGAATCGCCGAGGTTGCCCTGAAGTATACCTTTGAAGGAGCCGTCCGCATAGGGATAGATGCCTATCCATCTGCCGTATCGCTCAAGCTTGGTGCCGTTCGTGCCGTATTTTTTCTGCCAGAATTCATATCGCTCCTGATAATTGAGCGCGCCCTTGCTGGCTTTAACTTCTTCCGTTGCTTTTGCTGCCGCCTTGTCCACAGGCAGCATATTGTAAATGAGAAAAAGCATGAGGGAAAGGATGAAAAAGACAAGTACTATATATAACACCCTTTTAATTAAGTATTTTCCCATTTTATCCTCCTTGATAAATAAGAACTCTTTTCTGTATATATGCATTTTTGTGCCGCGGACATTGCCGGAAGCCCGTTTTTTTGCCGACGATTGCGCGGCAAAAAAACACATATATACGACTTTGCAGGAATGACGCCGAAAAACGCCATTCCTGCAAAGCATCAGAGCTTTCGCCCGTTAAATTTTATCTGCGGGTTTCTTTGAAATTATTTCTTGTAGTTTTCAAAGAAATCGGCTTCGTCCATAATGTATGCTGCGCTGTAGTTATCATACATATCGGGATCGATTGTCCACTGGAACGAAAAATCGTAAACGGCGGAGTTGAAGCCTGTTGCAAAGTTGATTGCGTTGAGCTTTGGCGTGCCGTCATAGCCGTCTTCCTTCGAGCGGCAGAGCTCGCCGTAGATGCCCTTGTTGAAATCGGTGGATGTATATGTGATATACATGCCGATAGCCGTTGTGGCGGCGGGGTTATTCTGCCATGCCGTGAGGAGCTGATCCGTAACGGGGTTGGGCTGTGTGCCGTACCAGTTGACAGCGAGAGGCATATAGTATGCGCCGTCTATCTTGACAGTCTTGTACTTGTTGTCAACGGACTTGAAGTTGAGATTATCTTCGGAAAGCTCATAGCCGGAGAGCTTCTTATAACGGACGTCGTCCTTCTTCGGGTTGAACTTTTTGCCGCTTGCGTTGTAAATCCAGCCTGCTGCTTCAAGAACCGCTATTGCGCTGTCGGAGCTGTAGTTGTACTGGTTGATGTTGATTGTGTCCTTGGTTGCAAGGTACGCTGCCGAGCCCGGATAATAAGGACCGTGAACAACTGCGCCGTAACCGCCTGTGAACGTCTGAGCGAATTCGGGACGGTTGATTGTATAAATGATAGCCTGACGTACTTCTGTCATGCCTGTGGGACCGAAGTCGCAACGGAAGCCGAGCTTACCGTAGCCTGCGCGGTCATAGTGAGTCTCTGCGTACTTTTCGGGGTTCTCGTCAACGAGCTTGAGAGCAGCCTTTGTCTGGTCGCCGCCGGTGATCTGCGCGATGATGTCAACCTGACCCTTCTGGAACATATCCATCTGTGTTTCGTCAACGAGCTTGACATATGTGATTGTTTCGATTGAAGCCTTGCCGCGTGCGTCGTCGCCGGGGTACTTGGGGTTGAGCTTAAGTGTTGCCGTGCGCGAGGAAGCGTCATAGTTGGAAACTACATAAGGACCGGAATAGGGAAGAGCGGAGTTCCATTTGAGGTTTGCAACGATTTCAGCCGCTACGGTATAAACGTCCTTGCCGTCCTTCTTCTCGGTTGCATAGAAAGCGTCATTGAGTCCGCAAGCCTTTGTCTCGGGGTCGACAATAACGTCACCCTTTGCGCCGAGGTAAAGTGCGAGCGGTACGGGAGAAGCGGCAGCGTTTACTATCGAGTAGTAATAGCCTGCATAATCTGCCGTGTAGGTGAAGGAGAATGTGTAGTCGTCAAGGAGCTTTATGCCATCGAAATACTTTGTGACGGTAACGCCCTTGTCTGTTGTTTCTCCATTGTTTGTGCCTGTGTAAGCAGCGAAGCCCGCAAAGCCGACGAGCGTAAGTCCTGCGTTACCCGTAGCACCTGCCGCAACGGATACGGGAGAGCTGTTTGCAAGAGCGGAAGCAACGTAGTGCTTGGCTGTGATAGCGGAACCGTCGCTGAATACGAGGTCTTTCTTTATCTTGATTGTATATGTGATCGTGCCGTCTTCGTTTACAACGGAAGTCGGAACCTCGGCGAGAGCGCTCATGTTCCAGTTGTATTCGCCGTCCTTGTCGGACATAAGCGTGTCATGACCGGAGGTGAGCTTCTGGATATCCAGGTCGGATGCGCCGGGGCTGCTCTTACCGAATGCAGAGTCACGGAAAGCGCCGGAAAGGTCCGTGCTGCTTCCGAGAATGACAGAGTTTGCTTCGCCCGTCTTTACCTTAGCCGCGACGATAGCGTCTGCAGGGCCCCAGTAAGGAGTTGTGACAAGACCCTCAATCTTTGCATTGTAAAGATCGAAGTACTGGTTTGAATAAAGCGGAACTTCGGGAACGAGATAGTTCCATCTCTGAATATAGAGCTTCCACCATTCGTTATAAACGTCGGTAGAGGTCTTGTTTCCAACGGGAGCGGTATTATAAACCATTGCCATGGAAAGGAAGTCCATACCGAGTTCGTATTTTGTACCGTCAACAGTAACGTAAGCAAGACCTGTTTCTTTGTCTTCTTCTACCATGTCGATGGTAACCTTGCTTCCGATTTCAGAATAAACGGAAGTGTGATCCTTGTGCGAAACCGCGTCTGCGGGATCTATCGGCTGATACTCAACGGGTTTTTCTTTGCCGCAGGCAAACAGGGAGAGCATCATGAGCGCAACAAGAATCAAAGCTAAAACTTTTTTCATCTGTTTTTTCCTCCTGAAAAAATTTTTGTTTTACGGCGTTGCCGCGATCAATAATTAATTTAATTCGCGCGGTATCTTGTGCATATCAGCGCAAAAAATCCGCGTAAAAATAATTATTATGCAGTATTGTAACACAACCCGCGGGTCTTTACAATACTTTTTTGAAAAAAACTCGGAATTTTGAAAAAAATTTCACTAAAATAATAGGGCTTCAATAAATTTTCGGGCATAATGACGGCGTTTGCACCGAAACTTTTTGTTTTGCATTGTGCGCCGCCCCGACCCGCCACCCGCAGTCGCCTTTCCGCCCCTTTTATACCTATTTATATATACGCCCCGTACTTTTTTTGACCGTACTTTTCTTTGAAAAGAAAAGTAGGCACCATACTTTTCTTTGAAAAGAAAAGTAGGCAAAAGAAACTTCGGTTGTCGGGAAGTTTGTGCGGAGTTTTGATTAAGCCTTCCCCAGTAGGGGAAGGTGGCAGCCGCAGGCTGACGGATGAGGTATACTTTTGCAAAAGAAACTTTAGTTATCGGGGACGATATACAGATTTTTAATTAAGCCTTCTCCAGTAGGGTAAGGTGGCAGCCGCAGGCTGACGGATGAGGTGTACTTTTGCAAAAGAAACTTCAGTTATCGGGGAGTATGTGCAAAGTTTTTAGGCTCCTTTGTGTAAAGG
>JAHAZT010000034.1 GCA_018383975.1 Eubacteriales bacterium
GGCTTTGCCCCGCCTTCGAAATTTATCGCGATGATATCGTAGTCCGCGACAACTTTTATGCCCGTGGTATCATAGCCGAGTTTTTCTACAGTTTCTGCGACTTTGGCAGGCGCGCGCCAGTCATTTTCTTCCAGTTTCAGCGGCATTACGGCGGCACTCTGCGAGTAGCGGTCTATCAAAGCGTTTACCGTATCGAAAAAAGCGTCATTCTGCGTATTTTCTGCATAAACAGCCTGAGTATTTGCCAGCATCACGCACAATACCGGAATGCCCGTGCCCGCAAGCACAGTCTTGCCCACTTTCTGCGGCTCGCCATGATATGTGAGAATTTTGCCTTCTTCCGCATCATATCCGAACGTATAAACCTTATTGCCGCTTTCGATGAAAGCGACCAGATCCGTTTCTTTACCCTGTAAAACATAATCGGCAACCAATTCTGTCAGCAGATTTTTCGCCCGTAAAAGTGCCGCCGATTCATCAGCTTTTTTTAAAACATTCGAAAAAGTCGGTATCAGTACTGTCGCGAGTATGGCGACCACTGCAACGACAATCACCAGCTCCACAACCGTGAAGCCGCGTCTTTTGTTCTTCATCATGATGATCGTCTCCTTTCTGAAATGCTTACACTTTTATATTCACACTCAAAAGCGGGAAAATACCAAAAAAAACACCTCTGTCTGTCTGTCTGTCTGTCTGTCAAGCGATTGTACACGACCTGCGCCTCCTTTGTCAAGATATTCTTTGTAAATTTTTATATTATTTTTCCTGCTATTTATTGTATCATCTCGCACAAATTTTGTCAATACTTTTTTCTTTTTTGTTATTTTTTTGTCGAAACAGAGCTGCCGCTATATATTATATAATGGAAGATAAGCGCTTTCGTCCTTCCGGCGGTTGTGCTTTTTGGTGGAAACGAGGGTGCTCGATTCTCGCAGGCTCGTCGCCTGCTCGGTCATCGCGGCTCTGACGGTTCTCGCTGCGGCTCGGTCACACTCGGGTTCTGACAGTTCTCGCTGCGGCTCGGTCACACTCGGGTTCTGACAGCCGTCTAAGGCTGTCATTCATTACCCTCGTGCCGCTTCGCTACGTCTAAGGCTGTCATTCATTGCCCTCGTGCCGCTTCGCTACGTCTAAGGCTGTCATTCACTACCGCTCCCTTCGATCCCCCTTTGCAAAAAACAATACCGCCTTACGGCGGCGGTGTTTTTTGGTGGAAACGAGGGGGCTCGATTCTCGCAGGCTCGTCGCCTGCTCGGTCATCGCGGCTCTGACAGCCGTCTAAGGCTGTCATTCACTACCGCTCCCTTCGATCCCCCTTTGCAAAAAACAATACCGCCTTCCGGCGGTTGTGTTTTTTGGTGGAAACGAGGGGGCTCGAACCCATGACCTCACGGATGTGAACCGTGCGCTCTGACCAACTGAGCTACGCTTCCATGTCTGCAATAAGCATTTTATCACAGCAAATATTTTAATTCAAGGTCTTTTTCCGAAAAAATATAAAAAATCGTCGACTTCTATTGACAAACCCCCGAAAAGCGGATATATTATAAGATGAACAGAAAAATGCAATCTTCGGGACAAGTTCTTCCGCGGGCAACGTAAAAGAGAGAGGCGTCACAGGCTGAAAGCGCTTCACGGCAGGCACGGAACGAATACCACCCGTCGGCACGGTGCAGGAAATGGCACTGCGGGCACGCCCGTTACAGCGCAAACGAGTTAAAATTTTGAGTGGAACCGTGCTATGCACCTCATATTTCCGATGGCGGAAGTATGAGGATTTTTATTTTTCCGAATATTTATTTTTGAAAGGATACAAAAACAATGGACATCAGAATCAACGGCGAAAATTACAGTGTTGAAAACGGACTTTCCGTTTATGACGCGGCGAAGTCGGCAGGAATTGCCGTTCCCCGCGAAGTAATCGCGGCGGAAATAAACGGCGAAACGCACGACCTCACAGCCCCCATCCGCGACGGAGACGAGGTCAGGCTCCTTACGTTTGACGACGAGGGCGGCAAAAAGACGTTTTTCCATACGGCGTCTCATATTCTCGCACAGGCGGTCAAGCGTCTTTACCCGGAGGTAAAGCTGACAATAGGTCCCGCCATTGATAACGGCTTCTATTACGATTTTGATTCCGACGTGACATTTGCCGCCGAGGAGCTTGAAAAAATCGAAGCGGAAATGAAAAAGATAGTCAAGGAAAACCTCAAAATAGAACGTTTCACACTTCCCCGCGATGAAGCAAAGAAGCTCATGGAAGAAAAGGGCGAGCCTTATAAGGTAATGCTTATTGACAGAGTTCCGGAGGGCGAGGAAATATCCTTCTATAAGCAGGGTGAATTCACAGATCTCTGCGCAGGACCGCACCTTTTCTCGACGGGTGCCGTCAAAGCGTTCAAGCTCATTCAGTGCACCGGCGCATACTGGGAGGGCGACTCAAAGAATAAAATGCTGCAAAGAGTTTACGGCGCGGCATACCCGACCAAAGAAGCGCTTGCCGCTTATCTGGATATGCTTGAGGAAGCCAAAAAGCGCGACCATCGCAAGCTCGGCAAAGAGCTCGGACTCTTTACAATAATGGAGGAAGGTCCCGGTTTCCCGTTCTTCCTTCCCAATGGAATGGTGCTCAGAAACACACTCATCGAATACTGGAGAGAAGTCCATAAGAGATACGGCTACGTTGAAATAAGCACTCCTATGATTCTCAATCGCTCTCTCTGGGAGCGCTCCGGTCACTGGGCGCATTATAAAGACAATATGTATACGACCGTCATCGACGGCGCGGATTTTGCAATAAAGCCGATGAACTGCCCCGGCGGCATGCTCGTTTATAAGTCCGAAATGCATTCATATCGTGATCTTCCCCTCCGTATGGGCGAACTCGGCGTTGTACACCGTCACGAACTTTCCGGCGCACTTCACGGACTCTTCCGCGTCCGTTGCTTTACACAGGACGACGCTCATATCTTTATGACTTGGGATCAGATGAAGGACGAGATCAAAAACGTTGTACGACTGTTTGACGAGGTTTACTCCGTATTCGGTCTGACGTATCAGATTGAAGTATCGACAATGCCCGAAGACCATATGGGCGATGTCAAGGACTGGGACTTTGCAACGGAAACGCTCAAACAGGCTGTAACGGAAATGGGTAAGGATTATGTCATAAACGAAGGTGACGGCGCATTCTACGGTCCGAAGCTCGACTTCCACCTTTCCGACTGTCTCGGCAGAACGTGGCAATGCGGCACGATCCAGCTCGATATGCAGCTTCCCGAAAGGTTTGAGCTTGAATATATGGGCGCAGACAACGAAAAGCACCGCCCCGTAATGATACACCGCGTTGTTCTCGGCTCTATTGAAAGATTTATCGGTATAATCACAGAACATTACGCAGGTGCGTTCCCGATGTGGCTTGCCCCCGTTCAGGTCAAGGTTCTTGCAATCGGCGAAGGTCACGTCGAATATGCGAACAAGGTCAAAGACGCTCTTGAAGCAAAGCATATCCGTGTCGAAGTCGACGCAAGAAACGAAAAAATCGGTTACAAAATCAGAGAGGCTCAGCTCAAAAAAGTTCCCTATATGCTCGTTGTCGGCGATAAGGAAACGGCAGACGGACTTGTTTCCGTTCGTTCAAGAAGCGACGGCGAGCTCGGTCAGATGACTATCGAAGAATTCGTAAACAGAGCGGTTGAAGAAGTTAAAAACAAAACAAACAAATAAGTCGGCAAAAATCGCCTCGGAACATTCCGGGGCGATTTCAAAAAGGAAAGGCAAGGTGCGGACTTGAAAATAACGAAAACGGAAATCGTAAACATGATAATGATAGAAAATAAAAGCACGGGAAAGGTTCTTGTGTTGGACAGGCGCGGCTCATGGCCGGGGCTGACTTTTCCCGGCGGTCACGTTGAAAAAGGCGAACCGTTTTATGACGCCGCCGTACGCGAGGCAAAGGAAGAAACGGGGCTTGACGTCTCGGATCTCCGGCTCTGCGGAATTGTCCACTGGGGTAACAGACAAAATGGCGACTGCTATCTCGAATTTCTTTACAAAACGAGTCGTTTTTACGGCGCGCTCCTGCAGGAGACAGTTGAAGGCAGCATCTTCTGGATGTCGCCGGAGGAACTGAAAAACTCGGACAGGCTTTCCCCGAACTTTTCAATGTACCTGCCTATGTTTTTTGAAAACAAATACAGCGAACTGTATTTTGATTGGAACGGCACCGACTGGAACGGCGATCCGAAGTATAAATAAAATGAAAAAACGGACTTTCCGCAAGTCCGTTTTTTTATTTTGCCGCTTTTGATACAAACCCTTCAAAGCCCTGCGAATAAATCTTTTCTCCGTCCTGCGTCACCCACATCGCATACGTATTTTCAATGGAAGCGACGAGGGCTTTTCCCTTGTCGATATCCATATTGAAAAGTGCCGTGGACAATGCGTCCGCGAGCGCGGAATTATCCGCAATTACAGTAACAGAAACAAAATTGTTTGCAGGCATAAGGGTATCGGGGTCGATTATGTGATGATAACGCACGCCGTCGAGCTCAAAATATCTTTGATACGAGCCGCTTGTAACAACCGACATACCGCAAACGCCGACAGTCTCGGAAAAGCCTTCCCCGAACGGATCTTCTATGCCGACTGTCCACTGTTTTCCGTCGGGCTTTGCTCCGACGGCGCAAACGTTGCCGCCTATGCTTATCAGATAACCCGAAATCCCTTTTTTTCTGAGTGAAGCCGCCACCATTTCGGCGGCATAGCCCTTTGCCAACGCTCCGACGTCAATGCTCATTTCTTCGTCCGAAAGGAAAACCGTGCCGCTTGCTTTATCAATGACTATGTCGTCCGGATTGCAGTGCTCCGATGCGTAAAGAAGCTCTTTTCTTTCCGGCAAACGAGTGCCGTCCTCGCGCCAATCGTGCCAGATTGAAAGCACCGCACCCATTGCGATATTCGTCTTTCCGTCCGTCAGAGAATATATGTTTTTTCCGTATTCAATGAGATTGATTATATCGCCGTCAACCTTTACGGGGTTGCGTGATCCGTTTATTGTTTTTATATTTGCAATTCCGTCATATGAGTTGTAAATATCGTATAATCGATGGTACTTTTCAAGCTCGGAAAATATATAATTTTTCGTATTATCGAATTCTTCTTCGGACGCCGCATAGCCGACTATATTCGTCACCGTGTCAAAATAGTCAAAGCTTGTTGCCGTATATCTTTTTTCGGTTTTGGAACACGAGCAGAGTACCGAAAGCATGGCGACGAAAAGTATCGCCGAGAGAGCTTTTTTCATCAAAGCTCGGCTATCTCGCCGACGCCCTTCATAACATACGTCGGACGGTACGGGAATTTTCCTATATCGCTTATGGCGGTAACGCCGCTCATAACGAGAATTGTATCAAACTCGCTCTCTATACCGGAAATTATATCGGTATCCATTCTGTCGCCTATGATGATTGTTTCCGAGCGGTGAGTACCGAGCTTTTTGAGCGCGTGACGCATAATAAGAGGATTCGGCTTGCCGATAAAATATGCCTTCTTCCCCGTTGCCATTTCTATGGGAGAAATGAGAGCGCGACATGCGGGAATTATCCCGTTTTCGCCCGGTGCGGTCATATCGGAGTTTGTCCCTATCAGCTTTGCGCCGTCAAGCACGAGCTGAACGGCGTGTTCGATTTTTTCGTAATTGAGCGCCCTTGTTTCGCCGAAAACAACGTAATCGGGATTGTAATCGTTCATACTGAGTCCGGCGTCGTAAAGCGCGTTTACAAGTCCCGGCTCGCCTATCGCATATACGCTACACCCTGGCTTCTGACTTGAAAGAAATGACGCCGTTGCAAGCGCGCTTGTGTAAAAGTGATCTTCGCTTACATCAAGTCCCATTCGCTTGAGTTTCTGAGAAAGCTCTCTCGGCGAACGCTCGCTGCTGTTTGTGAGAAAAAGAAATTGCTTATCGTTTTTGTAAAGCCAGTCAACAAATTCATGAACATCCGGAAGGAGACGGTTTCCGTGATAAATCACGCCGTCCATATCGCATATAAATGCTTTTTTGTTTTTGATTTCTTCAATCGACTGTGACATACTTTTCTTGTCCTTTCATTCTTACTGAAATCAATATATCACAGTTTTTTTTCCTTGTCAATACAAAGGAAAAGCGCGCCTGCTAAGGCGCGCTTTTCTTTTCCAATTGCTTATTTTATTTCAAGCTTTCTCTGCGCCGGGACGTTCTTTTCCTTCTTCGGCATGGTCAGCCTAAGAACGCCGTTTTCATATGCAGCCGAGATCTTGTCGGTATCGACATCGGAGATGTCAAAACTCCTTGCAAACGATCCGTAACTTCTTTCGCAACGGATGTATCTGCCCTTCTTATCCTTATCCTCGGTCTCGTTCTTTCTCTCCGCCTTTATTGTGAGATAGTTGTTTTCAAGTCCGACCTCAATATCCTCTTTCTTGAATCCCGGAAGATCCGCTTCGAGAAGATATTCATCGCCGTTATCCTTTATATCCGTCTTAAAAGAGGATATTCTGTCCGTACCGAAAAAGTGTTTTTCAAAGCTCTCAATGTCTTTGAAAGGATCATAATTTCCCATTCTGTTATTTGAAATAAAAGGTATCAGTTCAAGCATAATAATTCCTCCTTCTTGCTGTTCTGATTTATTTGTACGCTGTTTTTCTTTCAGCGTAATCATAGTATCACACAAGGAGAAAAAATTATAGCGTTTTTTGTTAACGAATTGTAAAAAGATTAGCACTTGATGAAGCCGAGTGCTAAAACGCAACGCGTTTCAAAAGAACATTGCGCTTTTTAGCACGTGTTCTAAACACTTATTTGCAATCAACTATATAGTACTGCTGATTTTTTCGTTTTTGCAGAGCGCGATAAATTTTTCCGTTCCGACCGACAAAACAGCTTCGTCGAAATCAAAATCGGGACTGTGCAGCGGCGGAACATTTCCCGCACCGAGAAACATATAAAGTGTTTTTGCCCCTCTCTTACCGTAAACGGAAAAATCGTCTGCGCAGAGAACGGGCGATGGCAGCTTTTCACATCCGGAAAGCCGGAAAAGCGTTTTATCGTTTACAACGGGCGGCGCATAATCCGTAAATACGTAATCGCCGCCGTAATTTTTCGCCGACGAAAGCAGAGCTTCGCATTTACGTCTTTCCCGTGACGAAAAATATCTTGCCGTGCCGGAAAACTCGACCTTTTCGGGAGTAATATTTCCCGCCGTACCGCCGCTCATCATACCGAAACGAAGAAAAACGTTGTCCTTCTCAGTCCCGGCCATGACGGCAAGATAAAATTCTGCCGCTTTACCGATTGCGTCCGCACGGCGCGGCTCGGTTATATGCACGGCGTCTCCGAAGAAGGTCGCTTTCACCTCCGACGAGCCGGCGCAGATCGCCCCCGCACGGGAAAACAGTCTTCCCTTTTCCAGCTTCGGCATTAAATGAATTGCGAACATCCTTTCCGGTCTGTGACGCTCATATTCTTCCGAAAAAACAATTGACTCCGCACCGCCGCGCTTTTCCTCTGCGGGCTGAAAAACGCACATAACATTGCACGTCGGGCTTTCCGACGATATACGTCCCGCAAAATCAAGGAGCATTGCCATATGACCGTCATGTCCGCACATGTGAGCAAAGCCGGTGCTTTCCGATGCAAAATCAATCCCCGTTTTTCTTCCCGTCGGCAGAGCGTCCATCTCTGCGCGAAAAGCGGACACCGTGCTTTTTCCGAAGTCAAAATAAGCAATTATACCCGTCGCGCCGACTTCATAAAGCTCACAGCCGAGCGGCTTCAACGCATCCATTATATATTTTTTTGTTTCAAACTCGCAAAAGCCGTCCTCGGCGAGAACATGAAGATTATGCCTGTGTTCTTTTGCCGTCATCTCAAATCACCGTTTATATCCGCCTTTGCAAAATCCGCCGCTCTTTTGCCTGTCGCTCTTGCCGGAACGCCGACGGCAACGGTTGACGAAGGAACATCCCGTGTGACGACGGCTCCCGCTCCGATGACGGCGTTATCACCGACGCTAACGCCCTCCAATACAACGGCTCCGGCTCCGATAAAGGCTCCGCTGCCTATTCTTGTCGGCACGGCGGACGGCGGTTCAAGCACTCCCGCAATAACGGCACAGGCTCCGATATGGGCATTTTTGCCGATTTCCGCACACGATCCGACGACGGCGTTCATATCAATCATCGCTCCCTCCCCGATTTTCGCTCCGGAATTTATAATTGCGCCGTGCATTACAATTGCCCCTTTGCCGATTTCCGCACCCTCCCGTATATATGCGCCTTCCTCAATTCTTGCGTCAAACGACAGTAAATCCGCTTTCCCGAGAGCGTTTTTGCGCGATATTATTTCAATTTCGCAGCAGTTTATTATTTCCGATTGCTCCGCAAGACTCTTTTCCATATCCTCCCACGCGCCGAACGCAACGAAAAATCCGTTTTCTCCGAAAATTCTGCATTTCGGCAACATCGGTTTCACAACCGACGATATATACGCTTTTACGGGCGTTTTCCTTTCCGATTTTTTTATTCTTTCGGATATTTCTTTTCCTGTCATACAAGTCCCTCCGCGCGCATAACATTCTCAAGTATTTTTCTTTTGTCCGCGGACATTTCAAAAAGCGGCAGGCGAAATCCTCCGACATTCATTTTCATAATGTTCATCGCCGTTTTGACGGGTATCGGATTGACCTCCGAAAAAAGCGCGGATATAAGCGGCAAAAGGCTTATCTGAATATTTTTTGCCGTGGACGTATCTCCGGAAAGAAAAGCGCGGGTCATATCGCATACTTTTCCCGGCACTATGTTTGATGCAACGGATATCACTCCCGACGCACCCATCGACATCAGCGGCACGGTTATATCATCACAGCCGCTTATCATAAAAAAGTCGTCCGATATGAGAGACGCGACTCGTGCAGCATACGAAATATTCCCGCTCGCTTCCTTTATTCCGATAATATTTTCGTGGTTTGAGAGCTCTGCAAGCGTTTCGGTATCGACGCTGCACCCCGTGCGTGACGGAACGTTATAAATGACGATTTTTGCTTGTACTCCTTCCGCCACGGTCAGAAAATGACGTTTCATTCCCTCTTTGTTCGTTTTGTTGTAATACGGAGTCAGCACAAGCAACTTTTCTGCTCCGAGCGATGCCGCACGTCTGCATTTTTTCACGGCTTCTGCCGTGCTGTTCGATGAACAGCCTATGACAACGTCGATTTTTCCCTCTGCCGCTTTCAGCCCCTCGTATATTATCTCATCGGCTTCCCTTTCGGAGATCGTCGGTGCTTCTCCCGTCGTGCCAAGAAGAACAACCCCGTCCGCACCGTTTTTATATTGAAAATCAATCAGCCGGACAAGCCTCTTTATATCAATCCCCGCCTCCGAAAAAGGCGTGACAAGCGCAGTATAAGTTCCCTTCATATTTCCTCCCATTCTCCCTTGAAAGCACGCTCCGCGCCGCCTCTTAGCTTTATTTTTTCTTCTCCGGAAACGCAGAGCGAGCCGAGCTCAAAGCGGACAGTCACTTCCCCGTCGCAAAGGCGGAGTCTTCTCGCAACGGCATACGCCGCGCAAGCGCCCGTACCGCAAGCCGCCGTATATCCCGCGCCGCGTTCAAAGGTTCTGACGGTCAGCTCTCTCCTGCCGTCGACACGGACTATATCAACGTTTATCTTCTGCGGAAAAAGCTCGCAGCCGCTCAGCTTTTCCGCCGTTCCGAACAGCAACTCCCTGTAAATGTCGTCACAGAAAACAACGGCGTGCGCGCAGCCTATGAACACCTCATAGAAAAGCACCTTTCTGCCGTCGAGTATATGCGTTTTGCAAAATCCGCCGGCAAATCCGAAATGCGCCTCGCCCATTTCGATAAGAACGTCGCCGTCGTCGCAAAGCTCCGCGGTCTTTACTCCGTCAAGCGTGCGGATTGACATCTTCTCCGACGAAACGATTCTTGTGTCCGCAAAGTATCTTGCGGCACAACGGATACCGTTTCCGCACATACTCGCCTCGCTCCCGTCACTATTGAATATTCTCATCGACGGCGGACGCGGTGAGCAGACGATAAGTCCGTCCGCTCCTATACCTCTGCGCCTTTCGCACATTCTGACGGCAAGAGACCTGTAATCCGCATTTTTGATTTCGTCAATCAATACAAAATCGTTTCCGCAACCGTGATATTTATAAAAAACCATCTCCGCCTCCGAATATATCCGTTATCACATTTTACGCCCGCAAGACGTTTTTCGACACAAATCACGTCAACATTCACGCAGTCGCCATCCGATTTTTTCGCATCCGCCGTATATGCGCTTGTCTTTCGCCTGCGAATGTGATACAATGAAACAAAAATCGCAATAAAAAAACGAATAAACATCCTCCCTTTCCGTGGGTTGATATTTATTCGTATTTCTTTTTTGCAGTCCGGACTTCCGAAAGACGGTTTATCTGAACTCAACGGTTCCGGTTGCCGTCATATTTTCTCTGAACGGTTTGTAATTTTCCCTCCTTGCACGATCGGCTGTTATTGCAATGCATCCCAACCATGCATAAGAATACGGCACCTCCGCGTCCGCGGCGGTGAGGTCACAGTAATAGAAGTCGCCGTCAAGACAAATCCTGTTCCAGGCGTGATTGCCGCCGTCCTTTGTGCCGTCGGCACGATTGCAGAAAAGTCCCGCCTTGCCGCAAAGATGTTCAAGCGCGGAGGTATAACCGCTGCATACCGCGCTTCCGTTTATAAGCGCGTTATAAGCGGGATACGGCAAGCCCGACGTTGAAAGCGAGCCGTCATATTCGCATCGTCCGGTTATCACGGCGGCTAAATAGCAATATTTCCCGAAATCAGAAAGACCGCTCGGCATACAGTCGATTATGCGCTTTGAAACAGCTTCAAAAAGCGCCATGCGGGCTGTGATTTCTTTTTTATCATCGGTTGGATAATCATAGGAGCTCCCCGGGAGAAAATAAATCGGGCGATAGACGTTGCCCGAAACATCGGGATAATAGTATGCTCTGAATTCCGGATAGTCGGCTCTCAATGCCTCATCTGCCTCCATAAAATCCGAAAACGCCGTCTCTCCGTATGCAAGGGAGTTCCATTCATATGCGTCGACAGACGCGACGGCGTCAAGCAGCATATCATAAATGCCGCGCACGGATGCGGACAAGCTCTCCCGACGAGGCGTTTGCTTCGGAGCGCCGGAGGATACATCGGCGACGGGATAAGCACGGAGAATGACTGTTGCGTCCTTTATCGCTCCGTCGATAATTTCTGAAGCACGCTGTCCGTATATTCCGCTGTCTGCCTGCGGCAGAATGACGGTTTTTGCATCATCCGTTGTTTCCGTTGCCGTGCTTTTTTGCGTGTCGGAGGTAAAATCCGGAGGAATCAAAACGCACGAGGTCAAAAGCATTGTTGATACAACAATTGCGGTGATGGCAAATGCAATGTTTTTTATTTTCATATCTGTCGGCAAAGCCCCTCTCGTTTTATATAAAATATGTCGATCGTATTTTCATTATATCACACCGACAGACAAAAGACAATAACTCTCCGCACAAAAACGCAACAATCGTTTTCTATTGAAAAAAAGCGGTGACAATGCTATAATTGAAGCAAATATCATGCAAGCCGTTCCGTATCGGTCGGCAATCGGAGGTATCTATGACAAGAGAAGCATTTCTGGAGTATTGCGCTTCGGCGCTCTGCACAGAGCCGGACTATCCGTTTGAAGATGACTTTGAAACGGCGGTTCTGCGCCACGGCGACAATCGCAAATGGTTTGCCCTTATTATGAAAGTATCAATGAGAAAATTCGGCCTTGACAGCGACAGAACGGTTGATATCGTCAATCTGAAATTGCCTGTTGAGATGTTCGGCTCGTTTAGCAAGGAGGACGGCGTCTATCCTGCGTACCACATGAATAAGCTTCATTGGATTTCGGTATTGCTTTCCGACGCCGCGGACGGCACCGTTGAATTTCTTACCAACGTCAGCTACGAAGCAACAAAAACAAAACGGCGCAACCGCAAGTCGAAAAATGACAGCAAAAACGGCAAATAAAAAGTTTCCTATAAAATAAAGCGGCTTGTGCTGTAACTATGGCACAAGCCGTTTTTCTGCCGTCAGGCGAATTTGCCGAGGCTAAACTTATTTCTTGAAATCACAATACCTTGTAGGTAAACCATAATGCAAATCGAAGCCGTTGCCAAGAACATAAAATGTCACACCATCACTTCCTTCCGCTTCTTTGATGTTTTTTATATTATATCATAAATTTGTGTCGTTTTCAACAATACAAATGCCGATACCATGGTCAAAAGACCGTGGTATCGGCTATTTTCATTTCTTGCTATTAAAGTTGGGATACTCGAATAACACAAATAATCCGAACGACTCTCCAAATAAGAGAATGTTCGGATTATTTTCATGTGGTCGAAGTGGCCGGATTCGAATCGACGGCATCGAAGTCCCAAACCGTAAAAGCCTTGTAAAATAAGGGCTTTTGAGTGATTTTTGATACTTTTGTATCTGAAATCACTGCTTTCGGGTGCTCTTACTCACACTGATTCCACATAGTCCGAAGCCGTAGATGGTCAAAAATGTGGTCGCAATCCAAACTCCATATTTTATCCCACCTCATGCGAACCATAAGTTTCGCTCCGAGGTGGCTTTTTTGCTATTGCTATTATACCATAAAACAGCGAATATTTCAAGTCCCCTCACGATGAAATATCTGCACCGCTGTAATCAAATATAACCGACGAGCGATGATAATCAAAGATAACCGTTCCTCCAAAACCGGATTCACCATAGAAGTAATTGTAGTAAACATAACATTCCGAGAAATGCTTTCTCAGAAGATTTTTGACTTGAAAATTTTACAAGTTTTTATTGAAACGCTATTGATATTTCGTCGGAATTAGTGTATAATATATCCGACGAGGTGATACCATGAAACGAACCATTTCTATCAGAAAAATGGAAGATAGGATCCGGAACTCGCCCAAAGGCACGATCTTTTTGACCTCTGATTTTACGGATCTAGCATCGTCGGATGCTGCAAACAGAGCCCTTCTTCGCCTTGAAGAAGCTGGTCTGATTCGCAGGATCCTTTTCGGCGTTTATGAATATCCCGATTATAATGCATTTTTAGACGAATATGCCGAGCCTTCACCCGATGCGGTGGCACACGCATTGGCAAGAAAATTCGGATGGACGATCGTTCCCTGCGGCGATACCGCACTGAATAGGCTCGGTCTTTCCTCTCAGGTTTCTGCGGTTTGGCTCTATGTCAGCGACGGAACGTATAAAGAATACACCTACGGAAAAACGGTCATCCGATTCAAGCGTACTACCAACAAAGAAATTTCAAAGATTTCATATAAGACCGCACTTGTTATTCAAGCAGTAAAAGCGCTCGGCAAGGAAAATATCACCGACGAGATCAAAAATAAAATTGCATCGACAACGACAGACGAAGAAAAAGCCAAAATGTTTGCAGAAGCAAAATACGCAACATCGTGGATCTATGATGTGATAAAAGAGATTTGCGGAGGGGCAAGATGATATATATTGCAACCATGCCGGCGCGCGACCGCGAGGCGCTGTTCCGGAATACCGTCACAAAGATAGTATGAGCGAGGCAATTATCGAAAAAGATATTTTGGTCTGCTATCATTGTGATATCATTACACAGTAAATTCATCTTATCGTCCTTAGTCTACATGGGCAAACACAAAAAATATTCCGATGGCAGAAAAAGCGAGGTGTCTGATATGAAGGAAACAAAATGCATAACGATTCCAATGAAGAAAAATGAAATTGTGATTAAGATAGATACCGTTCTTTATGTATTTATGGAAAGGAATATTGCCGAGATACACGCTTCCGGTGATAGGGTTTACAAGACCAGAATGACGCTGAGCGAGCTTGAAGATCAACTCGGTGACGGTTTTATCAAGGTGCATCGAGGCTGTCTCGTATCGGCGATGGCGATACATGAGGTCACCGATAAAATTCATTTGATCAACGGTGAGACCCTGGATTACGTTGTGCGAAAGAAAAAGGAGATCCTTACCCAGCTTTATGCAAAGCAAAAGAAAATAATCAGCAGCTTCAATGATGCCGGTATTCCGAAAACAGAAGAAGAATATCATGCATATTACCGCAGTTTTGACACGATGCCCTTTGCGTTTACGGATATTGAGATGGTATTCGATGAGGAGCGCCGCGCAGTAGATTGGATCTTTCGGTACGGTAATTCGGCTCTGGCAAGACTGGAAAAATTGCCGTTGGATAAGCTGATCGGCAGTTCCTTCGGAAGTCTGTTTTCCAATATGGATTCAAAATGGCTTCGCAGTTACGAATGTGTGACGCTTTACGGCGAAACGCTGGAGATCATTGATTACAGTCCGGAGATCGATACTTATCTGGATGTTATCTGCTTCCCGACCTTCAAAGGTCACTGCGGATGCTTGCTCTTCGATATCTCAGAGGTGAAGTTTGCCCATGAAAGCAGCGATTCCGAAAGAGCCATGATGCTGTATTTCGGGAAACTGCTGGAAAGGAACAACTTATAACCGCAACAACAAAAAACTGAAAAACAGCCGCATACAACCGCCGGTTATGCCTGTTACATTATTTTTACAAGCGTGTAACAGCCATATGGCGAGGTGTGCGGCTGCTTTTGTCGATTCGTCCCATCTTGATGTCGATTCGTCCCAAACGCTTGAAAAGCGCTTTTAAAAATTGTATAATGTATCGTGAACAAGTAGGTAAACAATCAAAATCCGTATCCGGATGAATTTTCACCGGAAAATACGGTAAATTGAATTTCTCAAGGAGGTATTAACCGAATATGATCAACACAAATGGAAAAGAAAAAAATCTAAAATGGCTCATTATCACTCTGGCTATCGGCATTGTGATCTGCCTCGGGGTGACGATCTGGGCGCTGTT
>JAHAZT010000043.1 GCA_018383975.1 Eubacteriales bacterium
GGTCATTTTGACCTCGTTGAAAAATTCAATGACGACGGCTCCGTCTTTGACCGCACTTCCCCGAAATATATAAAGCCGGCTGTCGACGCTATGGAAAAGCTCAATGCCGCCGGCAAGATATTTGAAATAAATACCGGAGCGATGTTCCGCGTCGGACGCAGCGTCCCGTACCCCTCCGAATATCTCCTCCGCACGCTGAACGAAATGCACGGAAAAATCGTTTTTTCAAGCGACGCTCATTCAACAGACGCTATCGCCTTCGCCTTCGACCGCGCCTCCGCCCTCGCCGAAAAATGCGGCTTTTCAGACTTTGACCGTACTTTTTTCTGAAAGAAAAGCGCGGTGTGAGTTCATAGGTTTTTTACAATTGTCTTGGGATTTTTTATTGACAATCGGGATGAAAAGTGTTAACATATGTAGCGGTATATAATAATATACACTAATAATATTTCTTCATCCGAGGGAGTAGTTGGCACGCAGAGCGTGTGACAAGCCGTCATCACAGCACGGAAACGTGTTCGGCTTTTGTCTTAATCAACAAGACTCATTTTCCCGAGAGGGAAAAATGCGTCTTAAATCCGAAACGGGACGCAAATAAATGCGGCTCTTTTTTTGTCCGCAGAAAGCAGGAGAGTTTTTATGAAACATTATTTGCAAAGCGAAAAAGAAGTCATTTCCGCCCTTGAAACGACGGAAAACGGTCTGACCTCGGCGGAAGCGGAGAGAAGGCTTGCCGAAAACGGCAGAAACCGCCTTGCCGAAGGAAAGAAAGTCGGCATTGTGAAAAGATTTTTCATGCAGCTTGCCGACCCGATGATTATCATTCTGATAGTCGCGGCGGTAATATCGGCGGTGATTGCCGTAATTGAAAAAGAAACGCCGACGGACGTTTTCATCATTATGTTCGTCGTCATTCTCAATGCGGTGCTCGGCGTTATTCAGGAATCGAAGGCGGAAAAAGCCATTGAAGCCCTGAAAGAAATGACGGCGGCAACCTCCAAGGTTCTGCGCGACGGCAAAATGGTGACCGTAAAAAGCGAGGAGCTTGTTGTCGGCGACGTAATCATTCTCGAAGCGGGCGACGCCGTTCCCGCCGACGCACGAATCATTGAATCGAACTCGCTCAAATGCGAGGAAGCCGCTCTGACGGGCGAATCCGTTCCCTCCGAAAAGCACGACGTTGTTCTTCGTGCGGGCGAAAACGGCGACGTTCCCCTCGGTGACAGAGCCAATATGGTCTATATGGGAAGCACGGTTGTCTACGGCAGAGGAAAAGCCGTTATAACGGCAACCGGAATGGAAACCGAAATGGGCAAAATCGCGACGGCGCTCTCTAACGTTGTCGAAGAAAAAACGCCGCTTCAGGTCAAACTTTCGCAGCTTTCAAAAATACTGACATGGCTCGTTCTGGGCATTTGCGTATTCATATTTGCATTCAACGTCATCAGAAGCGGCGATTTCGGAATAGAATCGCTTCTTGATACGTTCATTGTTGCCGTCAGCCTTGCGGTTGCGGCTATACCGGAAGGACTTGCCGCAGTTGTTACTATAGTTCTTTCGATGGGCGTTACGAAAATGTCCAAGCGTTCCGCCGTCATCAGAAAACTGACGGCTGTTGAAACTCTCGGCTGCACGGAGGTTATCTGTTCGGATAAGACCGGTACCCTCACGCAGAACAAAATGACCGTCACGGACTTCCGCTCCGCAAACAAGGAGCTTCTCGCAACAGCAATGACGCTCTGCTCTGACGCGGAGCCCGACGAAAGCGGGAACGCCGTCGGCGAGCCGACGGAATGTGCGCTTGTCAATTTTGCAACAAAGAGCGGCATTCTCAAGCCCGAAGTCTCCGTAAAGCAACCCAGAATCGGCGAAGTCCCGTTTGACTCCATGCGCAAGATGATGACAACCGTTCACAAAACGTCGGACGGAAAAATCATTCAGTATACAAAGGGCGCGCCCGATGAGCTTCTCCGTCGCTGCACGAAAATAATCACGGAAAACGGCATAGAGCCGCTGACGGATAAAAAGCGCGCGGAAATTCTCGCGCAGAACAAGGAAATGGCAGACAAAGCCCTCCGCGTGCTTGCCGCCGCGTGCAGAATGCATGACAGCGAGCCTGCGGAATACACCTCCGAAGCGCTTGAACGCGACCTTGTCTTTGTCGGTCTCTGCGGCATGATAGACCCCGTCCGCCCCGAAGTGCTTGACGCAATCAAGGCTTGCCGCACGGCGGGCATACGTCCGATTATGATAACCGGCGACCACAAGGACACGGCGGTTGCAATCGCGCTTGAGCTCGGCATCATCACCGACCCCTCGCAGGCTATCACGGGAGCCGAGCTTGACAGCCTCTCAGATGAGGAATTTGAAAGAGCCGTCGATTATTATTCGGTTTACGCAAGAGTTCAGCCGGAGCATAAAGTAAAAATCGTTTCGGCATGGAAAAAGCGCGGCAAGATAACCGCGATGACGGGAGACGGCGTAAACGATGCACCCTCCATAAAAACCGCCGATATCGGTATCGGCATGGGCATAACGGGAACGGACGTAACCAAAAACGTTGCCGATATGATTCTTGCGGACGACAACTTTGCAACAATTGTTTATGCCGTTGAAGAAGGCAGAAAAATTTATTCCAACATCAGAAAAGCAATTCAGTTCCTGCTCTCGTCTAACATGAGCGAGGTTATCACGATATTCACGGCGTCCGTGCTCGGCTTTACGATTCTCAAAGCTCCGCACCTGCTCTGGATTAACCTTATAACCGACTGCTTCCCTGCGCTTGCGCTCGGTATCGAGCCCGGCGAAAAGGACGTTATGCATCAGAAGCCACGCGCCAAAAATGAAGGCATTTTTGCCGGCGGGCTCGGCTTTGACCTTGTATATCAGGGAATTCTTGTCACAATTCTGACACTCGCCGCATACTTTATCGGTTATGTGACGAGCGGCGGCGAGCTTACGATTGCCGCCCTTGCCGACGCCTCCCTTTTTGCCGATGCGAAGGCTTGCGGAATTACAATGGCTTTCCTTACAATGTCCATGGCGGAAATATTCCATTCGTACAATATGCGCTCGCAGCGCCATTCGATATTTACCCTCGGCACGCACAACTTCGTTCTCTTCGGCGCGATGATAGCGGCTCTGGCGTTGACAACGGCTGTCATCGAAATCCCCTTCCTTGCCGACATGTTCGATTTCGCTCCGCTTGATTTTGAGCATTACGCAATCGCGCTCGGACTTTCAATCATTGTGATACCGGTTGTCGAGCTTGTCAAGCTCATTCAGAGGACTGTCGCAAAGAAGAAAGCACATTAAAAAAATATATAATATGTAAAGAGAAAATCCGCCCGACTCCTCCGAGTCGGACGGACTTTCGGTAAAGGATAAAAAATGCTGCGAAAAATCACCCCGAATGACAGAGAAACATATATCGCTCTTTCCGAAGAATTTTATTCCTCGGACGCGGTCAGTCATTCCATTCCCGTGGAATTTCATAAAAACAGCTTCGACGAGCTTATGCGCTCGGACGAATATATCGAATGCTTCATTTTTGAACACGAAGGCGAAACGGCAGGATATGCGCTCATAGCAAAGACGTTTTCTCCCGAAGCGGGAGGCGTCGTTGTATGGATTGAGGAGCTGTATGTCCGCGAAGGCTTCAGAGGCAAGGGACTCGGAAAAGCCTTCTTTGCTTATATGGAGCAAAACTACAACGTCTCCCGTTACCGTCTTGAAGTCGAGCCGGATAACGTCCGCGCAAAAAAGCTCTATTCCGCGCTCGGATATAAAAAACTGCCGTACGAACAAATGATAAAAGGTGACTGACCTACTTTTCTTTGACCGTACTTTTCTTTGAAAAGAAAAGTAGGCAAAAGAAACTTTAGTTATCGGGAAGTTTGTGCAGAGTTTTAATATAGCCTTCCCCAGTGGGGGAAGGTGGCAGCCGCAGGCTGACGGATGAGGTGTACTTTTGCAAAAGAAACTTCAGTTATCGGGGAGTATGTGCAAAGTTTTTAGGCTCCTTTGTGTAAAGG
>JAHAZT010000038.1 GCA_018383975.1 Eubacteriales bacterium
TATCCTTGCCGAGGGTATCTTTTCTATCAAATTCCATTGCAATATCACACATCCTTTTCGGGATGTCCTTTCATAACACGGTTTTGCCTTTTTGAAGGCAACCAAAGTTTGCCCCGTTGAAAGCCGAAATATGCTGTTTTCGGGTCGACAAAATTTTAGAAAAACAATTTTTTTCAAAGGAGGCACGGTCCTTTGCTTTATACTATGGGCGACCTTCATCTCTCGCGCGCCGTTAAAAAGCCAATGGATATTTTCGGCGCGAGATGGAACGGTCATGACGAAAAAATCGAAAAGAACTGGAGAAAAAAGATAACGGCGGAGGACACCGTCGTCATTCCCGGCGACATATCGTGGGCGATGACGCTGGACGAAGCGAGGTCGGATTTTGACTTTATAGAGTCGCTTCCCGGAAAGAAAATCATGCTCAAGGGCAATCACGATTATTACTGGCAGACGAAAAAGAAGCTCTGCGATTTCGTCTCCGCCTGCGGCTACGAAACGATGACTTTTCTTCAGAACGACGCCGTCGAAACGGAGGATTTCATCATCTGCGGCTCGCGCGGCTGGTATAATGACGACAAGGAAAATCTTGCGAGAGGAGCGGACAACAGAAAGATCATCGCAAGGGAGGTCGTGCGGCTGAAAATGAGCATCGACGCGGCGAAAAAACTGCGCGACGCGGCTGCGGAGCGCGGCGAAAACAAGGAAATTATTGCATTTCTTCATTTTCCGGCGATTTTCAAGGGATACATGTGCGATGAGATAATAATGGAGCTTTACAGGGGCGGTATCGGGCGTTGCTATTACGGTCATATTCACGGGAATTATGAGGCTCCCGCGAAAATAAGCTATGCCGATATTGATTTTTACCTTGTTTCTGCGGATTATTTGCTTTTCGACCCGCTCGCCATTCAAAAAAATGTTGACATTGTAAGCAAATAATGATATAATAAATTTTGTATGTCAAGTGACAAAAGATAAATAAAACGGAGGAATTAAAATGAAAGTACTCAAAGTCGGCGATGCCGAAAAAAATGTAAAAGAGCTTGAAATTCAGATAGACCGCGCGGAATTTGATGCCGCCGTCGACGCTGCATTCAAAAAGAACGCGGGAAAAATGAACGTTCCCGGTTTCAGAAAGGGCAAGGCTCCCAGAGCAATTATCGAAAAAATGTACGGCAAGGGCGTTTTCTATGAGGACGCTCTGAACGAGGTCGTTCCGAAGGCTTATTCGGACGCGCTCGAAGAAACCGCTCTCGAAGTCGTTTCCGCTCCGGAATATGACGTAAAATCTCTTGATGACGACGGCGTTGTCATCACGGTGAAGGTTTTCGTAAAGCCGGAATGCACTCTCAAAGCATACAAGGGTCTCAAAGCCGAAAAGGAAAATGTAACTGTCGGCGATGAGGCTGTCGACCACGAAATTCAGACGGTCCGCGAGAGAAACGCAAGAGAGGTTGACGTAACCGATCGTCCCGCACAGAACGGCGACTGCGTCGTGTTCGATTTTGAAGGCTTTGCGGACGGCAAGGCATTTGAAGGCGGCAAGGCGGAGAAGTATCATCTCAAGCTCGGTTCGGGTCAGTTTATTCCCGGATTTGAGGAGCAGATCTGCGGACACAATATCGGCGACGAATTTGACGTTGATGTCACGTTCCCCGCAGATTATCACGAAACAACTCTTGCAGGCAAGCCCGCAACCTTCAAGTGCAAGCTGCACGAGATCAAATTCGACGAGCTTCCCGCCCTTGATGACGAATTTGTAAAGGACGTTTCCGAATTCGATACTCTCGATGAATACAAGGCAGACATAAAGGCTAAACTCGAAGAGAATGCAAAGAAAGCACAGCAGGCAAAGATCGACGAGCAGCTCCTCGACGCTCTCTGCGAAAACCTCGAAGCCGAAATTCCCGAAGCCATGTTTGAAACAGAGCTTGACGCGTGCCTGCGCGACTATGAAAACCGTCTCCGTTATCAGGGCATAGATATGAAGACATTTATGCAGTACACGGGCGCAACGGTTGATTCTCTCAAGGCGCAGCTCCGTCCGCAGGCGGAAAAGAACGTAAAGATCCGTCTCGCTCTTGAAGCTGTCGCAAAGCTCGAAGGTCTCACGGCAGACGCAGAGAAGATCGAAGCGGAATACAAGAAGATCGCGGACGCATACGGTCTTGAAATCGAAAAGGTCAAGGCTGCCGTAAACGAAAAGGACATTGCGGCGGACGTTGTTGTTGCGGAGGCTCTGGACTTTGTCCGTGCAAATGCGGAAGTAAAGACGAAGAGAGCCGCTGCGAAGAAGTCGACAAAGAAGGCTGAAACGGCAGAGGACGGCGCAGAGACGGTCGATGCGGCGGAGCCGGCAAAGAAAACGACGAGAAAGTCGACAAAGAAAACAACGGAAGCAAAGACCGAAGAGACAAAAACCGAAGGCGACGCGGAATAAGATAATTTCTCCGCAAAGCCGAAGGCAACGAAAGGAGATATTTTATGGCACTCGTACCTTATGTAATAGAACAGACGAGCAAAGGGGAACGCTCTTATGACATTTATTCCCGCCTGCTCAATGACAGAATCGTTTTCCTCTCCGACGAGGTAAACGACGTGACGGCGTCTCTTGTCGTTGCGCAGCTTCTGCATCTCGAATCGCAGGATCCCGAAAAGGACATCGCGCTCTATATCAACAGCCCCGGCGGCTCGGTCACCGCGGGCATGGCGATTTTCGATACGATGAATTATATCAAATGCGACGTATCGACGATCTGCGTCGGTATGGCGGCGAGCATGGGAGCGTTTCTGCTTGCGGCGGGAGCAAAGGGCAAGAGATTTGCCCTCCCGAACAGCGAGATTATGATCCATCAGCCGCTCGGCGGAATGCAGGGTCAGGCAAGCGATATGAAAATCCATGCCGACCACATAATCAAAATAAGACGCCGTATCAACGAAATTCTTGCGCGCGAAACGGGCAAGCCCGTGGAGCAGATTGAAATTGACACCGAGCGTGACAATTTCCTCAGCGCGGACGAGGCGGCGGCTTACGGACTTATCGACAAGGTTATCGACAAGCGCATCTGACGGAAAGGAACAATGTCCAATGGCTGACAATACAAAAAAACCGCTCCGCCGCTGCTCCTTTTGCGGAAGGAGCGAGGAGCAGGTCGGATTTCTCATTCCGTCTCCGCTCGGAGCGTATATCTGCGACAACTGCGTTTTCGCATGCGAGCAGATTATAGACGATTATCATTCGTCCGAAAGCGACGGCGAGCTTACGGAGCTTGCCGAGCTTCCGAAGCCGAAGGAGATAAAGGCTGTCCTTGACGAATACGTCATCGGGCAGGACGATGCGAAAATTGCGCTTTCCGTTGCGGTTTACAATCATTATAAAAGAATATCGCAGAACGCAAAGGACGACGACGGCGTTGAAATTCAGAAGAGCAACGTGCTTCTTCTCGGACCGACGGGCGTCGGCAAGACGTTCCTTGCGCAGACGCTTGCGAAAACTCTGAAGGTTCCTTTTGCAATCGCCGACGCAACAACGCTGACGGAAGCGGGATACGTCGGAGAGGACGTTGAAAATATTCTTCTCCGTCTCATTCAGGCGGCGGATTACGACGTTGAGCTTGCGGAAAAGGGAATAATCTATATCGACGAGATCGATAAGATTTCCCGCAAGAGCGAAAACCGCTCGATCACCCGTGACGTTTCGGGCGAGGGCGTTCAGCAGGCGCTCCTGAAAATTCTCGAAGGCACAACGGCAAACGTTCCTCCGCAGGGAGGAAGAAAGCATCCGGGGCAGGATTTCATCCAGATTCATACGGAAAATATTCTTTTCATCTGCGGCGGCGCGTTCGACGGGCTTGAAAAGATTATAGATAAGCGCAAAGGGACGTCCGGAGTGGGCTTCGGCAGCGAGCTGAAGGGCAAATCGGAAAAGACCGCCGGCGGACTTCTTCGCGACGTTACGGCACACGACATCGTAAAATACGGGCTTATTCCGGAGCTTGTCGGCAGGTTGCCTGTCATCGTCAGCCTCTCCGAGCTTGACGAGGAGGCGCTTGCAAGAATCCTCCGCGAGCCGAAAAACGCAATCCTCAAGCAGTATAAAAAGCTGATAGGAATGGACGGCGTCGACATAGTCTTCACGGACGACGCAATCTCCAAAATAGCGCGCCGCGCAATCGAAAGAGGAACGGGCGCAAGAGGTCTCCGCGCGATAATGGAGGAGATAATGCTTCCCATTATGTATGAGATACCGTCGATGGAAAATCTCCGTTCCGTGACCGTCACGGCGGAAACGCTTGATGGCGGAAAGCCGGAGCTTGTCTTTGAAACAAAGTGAATATAAAAAACGCAAAAGTCTCCGCGTATGACGCGGGGACTTTTTATTATACAAACGGATAAAACCTTAAAAACATTTGTATAAAATAAAAAATTCTGCATAAGGGCACGGTTTTCCGGTCGATAATATCAGCGTCACAGATTATTGCCGAAAGGCTGAAAGGAACAAAAACATATGAATAAAAATCAGAGAAAAAGACAGCTTAACAGAGGACTTGCGGTCGCGCTTGCGATTCTCCTCGCGGCGACGGTCACTATTACAATCATCGCGTTTTCGTCGTCCAAAAAGACAAAGCCTGCAAAGCCGGAAGTCACAACTTCCCAAAAGCCCGTCGTCACGACGACGGCTCCGAAGCAGACCGAGCCTCCTCACACGACGGAAAAACCGGGTGACAATCCCGTCGTTGCAAAGCCGGAAAAAATGCTCATTCCCGTTGCCGGCGGAACAATGCTCAAGGAATATTCGAGCGACGTTCCCGTCTGGTCGCTGACGATGGAGGACTACCGTATTCACGGCGGGATTGATATAGAGGCTGCTGTCGGAACGCCCGTCACGGCGTCTGCGGACGGCACGCTGACGCTTATCGAAGCCGACCCGATGATGGGTCAGACCGTTGAGATAACTCATTCGGAGGGCTGCAAAACCGTTTACAGAAACCTTTCGACGAAAATTCCGGAGGGAATGAAAACCGGAGCGAAGGTCAGCGCGGGGGACACGATAGGCTATGTCGGCGATACGTCGCTTACGGAAATTTCGGAGGAGCCTCACCTGCATTTCGAGGTCTGGATTGACGGCGCGACGGCAAATCCGGCTTCCTTTTTCGAGGTTGCGAAAAAGGATCCGTCATCGGATTTCGAGGACAAATAATCACATTGAGGGACGTCGGCTTGCGGCGTCCCTTTTGCCGTTGAAAAAAGGAATTTTCACGCCGGACGCGTAATATAATATAATAAAAAAGGTAGGGCGAGGGGGTATTTTTATCGTCTTTGCGAAAAGCACGGGGGAACGACGGAGGAATTTTTTCCGAAAAAAGAGAAAAAGAAGGCAGCGTTTTGTCATAATATCCTGAAAAAACAGATTTTTTTCAAAAATATTGACCGAATTTCAAGGACAATTCGCCGAGAGCCCTTGACAAAATCGCAAAGAGATGATAAAATATCACTAAACACAGTATCGAGTATTTTTCAGACGATATTCGGTGCGGTCAAAATTCTTTAATATATTAAAAGGAGATTTATTTCATGAAGAAAATTTTGTCACTTCTTCTCGTGGCAGTAATGGTCTTTGGTGTTATAGGTCTTGTTGGATGCAAAAAGGATCCCGGTGAAACGTCTACAACGACAACAACCGAGGCTCCCGCAACAACGACTACTACAACCACGACGGCACCCACGACAACTACGACAACTACGACAACAACCACGACAACGACAACAACAACTGCACCGGTAACAACAACCACAACTACAACAGCGCCCGTTACAACAACCACAACGACGCAGGGCACAACAACCACAACGGAAATGGTTACAACAACTGTTCCCATGTTCGCCCGCTTCGATTTCGGTACAGACACAGTCGCTCAGGACAACAAAGAGACCTCTCACGAGTGGCTCGTAAAGAACCTTACATACAACGAAGAGTATATCAAGGTTGAATTCCTTGAGGACTCTTGGAAGATCTATGCTCTCAAGTCCTACACAGGCAAGACAGTAGATCCCTCCAACGCTTACGCTATCTGCTTTGAAGATATCGTTACAATCGACTTTGAAACAGACCTCGTTTCCGGTTGGGGAACATGGTCCCGTTATCCCTCTCAGACAGGCAACGTCGGCAAGAGCTGGGACGGCAAGCATCAGTACATGAAGATCCGTATAAAGAACCCCACACTCAATAACATGATCAGCTTCGGCTTCAAGTGCAACGGCGGCTTCTCCTCCACAACGTGCGTAAGCAACATGTACCTCCAGGGTGGCATGGGCGAAGGCGGTCCTAAGGATATCACAGCCAGTGCTGTAAGCAACGAGTGGAGAGTTTACTACTACGACGTTCCTATGTGCGCTCAGGCTTCTTCTCACGCTTACGGCGCGGGCAGAGACGCCAAGAACTGCAGCTCTTACTCCGAGTGGCTCAAGAAGAACGCTAAGACAGGCGGAAGCAACGGACTTAACTGGACGCAGAACTGCACAGGTTTCCGTTTCAACCTCCTCGGCGCTGAATACTATATTGCAAACGCAAACGAAGGCTTTGACAAACCCGAATCTTGGTGCGACTCTCGTAAGAACATCAGGAGAGGTAACTATGTTGAAGTTGACTACATCGTTTTCGGTTCCACAATCGAACAGCTCGAAGCATACAAGAGCAAAATCGAGCTTGCAGGAACGAAATAATAGAATTTCGTAAAAACAAAACAACGTCCTTCGGGGCGTTGTTTTTTTGTTTTTTTCGCGGGTATAAAAACCGCTCCTCCGGAGAAGAATTGAAAAGAGACGACAATGCAAAAAAACGTCCGAAAAAATAAGTGAAATATTACAAAAAACGTCAAGGCTTTTTAGAGGAATTGCTCAAAAAATGAACGTATTTTCTCTTTCCGATTGACAGATTTTATTTATAATGATATAATTATAAATGACGCGGAATACCGCAAAAATAATAATACAAGGAGAAAACTCAATGAAAAAGATTATCGCGCTTCTGATTGCAATTGTAATGGTTGTCGGCGTTATCGGTCTTGTCGGTTGTAAAAAAGATCCCGGTGAAACAACACCCACGACAACAACCGAAGCTCCTCCGACAACAACGACAACAACCGAAGCAGCCACAACGACGACAACGGAGAAGGCAACCACAACAACGACCGTTGAAACAACAACGACCGTAAAGGAAATCGTTACAACAACTCTCCCCATGTTCGCCCGTTTTGACTTCGGTACGGACACAGTCGCTCAGGACAACAAAGAAACCTCTCACGAATGGCTTGTTAACGCTCTTTCCTACAACAAGGACCTCATCACGGTTGAATTCCTTGAAGACTCATGGAAGATCACCGCAAACAAGGACTATGCGACGGACGACGCTTCCGACGGCTATTCCATCTGCTTCGACAAGATCGTCGAGCTCGATTATGAAGACCTCGTTCCCGGCTGGGGCACATGGGCAAGATATCCCGTAAACGAGAGCTATGTCGGCAATCCCGCATCCTGGGAAGGCAAGCACCAGTTTATGAAGATCCGTATAAAGAACAATACGGTAAACAACATGATCAGCTTCGGTTATAAGGGCAACAACGGCTCCTTCGGCACAACATTCTGCGTAAGCAACATGTATATGCAGGGCGGAGACGACCAGCTCACATGCACACCTTCCGATGCATGGGCAGTTTATTACTATGACGTCGGCAAGTGCTGCCAGGTTTCCTCTTACGCTTACGGCGCAGGCAGAAACAACAACGAAGACATCGGCGTAGCTACTTCCTTTACACAGTGGGTAGAGCTTTACGGACCTACAAACGCATACAACGGTCTTAACTGGTCAACAGTCGGCGGACCCTGCGGCGGTATCAAGTTCAACCTCCTCGGCGCTGAAAAGTATCACAGCAGCGTTCCTACCTGGTGCGACTCTCGTGCAAACATCAAGAAGGGCGCAACTGTTGAAGTTGACTATATCCTCTTCGGTTCCACAATCGAACAGCTCGAAGCATACAAGAGCAAAATGGAGCTCGCAGCGAAATAATCGCAATTATTGCGCAGAAAAACGGCAGGACAAAAACGTCCCGCCGTTTTTTATTGTGAAAAAGCCAAAAAACCATTGTATTATTTTGTATTATAT
>JAHAZT010000072.1 GCA_018383975.1 Eubacteriales bacterium
CTGCGGCGGAGCTCCCTTTACACAAAGGAGCCTGAAAACTCTGTATATCGTCCCCGATAACTGAAGTTTCTTTTGCCTACTTTTCTTTTCAAAGAAAAGTACGGTCAAAGAAAAGCAGGTCATTTGAGGATTGTCAGGACTTCAAATATGCTCTTTATGGGGATAAGCGTAACGCCGTCCGGCACCTTGCGGACAGCCTTTGCCGAGCGTGACGGCAGGATTATTTTCTTAAAGCCCAGCCTTGCCGCCTCGGAAACTCTGCTTTCGATATGCGAAACGGCGCGAACCTCGCCGGAAAGTCCCAGCTCACCTATACAAAGAAGCTCGTCTGGAACGGGAATATCACGCACGGAGGAGATCAGCGCGAGCGCAACGCCGACGTCGGACGCGGTTTCCTCAATTCTTATGCCGCCGATAACGTTCAGGTAAACGTCAACAGAGGAAAACCGCAAGCCGAGCCGCTTTTCAAGCACGGCAAGGATGAGCGCCGCGCGATTGTAATCAATACCGTTTGACGTTCTTCTCGGCGCGGGGAAAACGGTGTTTGTTGCAAGCGCCTGAATCTCCGCAACAATGGGTCGCGTCCCTTCCACAACGCAAACGGCGCAGTTGCCCGAAACGTTCTGCGGGCGGTCGGAAAGGAGCATGGCGGAGGGGTTGTCCACCTCGCGAAGTCCTTCGTCAGTCATTTCAAAAACGCCTATTTCGTTTGTTGAGCCGAAACGGTTCTTTATCGCGCGGATAAGCCGGCAGTTCTGCCTGCGCTCGCCCTCAAAATAGAGCACGGTATCAACCATATGTTCAAGCACCTTGGGTCCCGCAATGCTGCCCTCTTTTGTGACGTGACCCACCAAAATTATCGATGTGCCCTCTGTTTTTGCAGTGTTTATAAACATCGAAGCGCACTCGCGTATCTGCGTTATGCTGCCGGGGATTGTCGTGCTTTCCGTGTGATACATTGTCTGAATAGAATCGACTATTATAATATCGGGCGACAGCTTTTTTGCGCTGCGAAGAATATTTTCAACGTTTGTTTCAGTCAGCAGATAGACGCTTTTGCTCTTTATGCCGAGCCGCTTTGCACGCAGAGAAATCTGCGCCGCGGACTCCTCGCCGGAAACGTAAAGCACCGTTTTCTCCTTGGACATTTCGGCACAGATCTGAAGGAGCAAAGTCGACTTTCCTATTCCCGGCTCGCCGGAAAGCAGTATGACCGAGCCGCAGACAAGCCCCCCGCCGAGGACTCTGTCAAACTCGCCGACGCCTGTCGACGAGCGCATATATTCGGGAATGTTTCCCTCGCCGAGAAGCACCGGCTCAGCGGTTTCACCCGCACGGACAAGCATATTCTGTCTCCCGGCGCCCTTTTTCTGTTCCGCGACGGGCGCCTCATAGGTTTCCTCCGTCATTGTGTTCCACGCTCCGCAGGACGGACAGCGACCGAGCCATTTTGCGCTCTGATAGTCGCACTCGGAGCATACGTAAACGGTTTTCTGACTTTTCAATTGACTTCCTCCGTAATGGTTTTTGACATATAGTTTGCCGCTCCCGTAAAAATGCATGCGGCGATTTTGCTCTGATATTCCTCCGTTTTCAGCATGGCAAGCTCCGAAGGGTTTGAAAGAAACCCGCATTCGACGAGAATTGCCGTGCACGGGGCGTTGTCGAGAACGTATATCTCGCTCCCCGCTCCCTTGATCTGCCTGCCGTTTTCCTTTTGCAGAGAAGCCGCAACGGTCATGCGGACCTCCTCCGCAAGCGCGGGCGACCCTGCCGTTTTCTTTGAAAAATACACGCAGAGCCCCGAATATTTCGGAACGGGAAACTTATTCATATGCACGCTTATGAAAATCGCGTTTTCATATTCTTTTGCCAGTTCAACTCTCGCGCGCAGGTCGTCGAGCTTTTTATGTGACGAATTTTCATCGCCGAGAGCGACGTCCTCCGTCCGCGTCATAACGGTTTTATAGCCGGCGTCCGAAAACAGCCGTTCCAGCTTTTTTGCAACGGCAAGGTTGAGAGTCTTTTCAAGTGTGCCGTCATCAGCCGAGGCGCCCCCGTCCCTGCCGCCGTGACCCGCGTCGATTATTACCGTCGGCAAGGGCTTTTGTCCTTCGCCTGCCGACGCGCTCTCCGCCTCTGAAATAAATATCCTTGCGCTGACCGTCGCAATCGCCGCCAGAATAACGGATACCAAAAGAAAGCACGAGACGAAAAAAGTTGCCCTGCCGAAACCGTGTTTATTCAAAATATATCCTCCGCATAAGAGTTTTTGCTTGATACTATGCGCGGAGGACAATTTTTATTCCTTTGCTTTTTTCGGTCTGGGAATGACGGTGAATTCCTTTGTCCCGCAGAAATACGAAAATCCCGCAAGTGCCGCGGCGATAATCGGCGTGACAAGATAAAACCACGCGCCGCCGCTCTTGCCGATGAGCGACATTTTTATTCCCATAAACATTCCTTCCCAGGTCTGCGTTATAAGGGCAAATACGCCGTTTGCGGCGGAAAGCCCGTCGCTGTATTCCCTGTAATGATTGATTATAAAAAACGCAATTCCGAGAACCATATCCGGTATGGCGGCAAAAAGTCCGGCAATAAAGCCCTTGAAAATATTCGGCTTTGTGCCTGCGCCTCTCGCGCTGACGGCGTCCCTTGCGCCTACGTCCCACATGTAAAGGTCAATTAAATAATAATAAAAAATGACGGTGAGAATGCTGAATACAAGGGTCAGTATCCGTCTGTTTTCCGTTTCAACGCCGACGGGAAGATACACCATCACGCCGAATATAAGCATAACGATATGCGTCTGTATCAGCTTCCAGATGTCGCCCCCGATTGATTTTATCAAGCTCTTGTTTTCCATTTCATATCCTTCCGTAAAGGGTCTGTTAAATATATTATAGCTTTTATTTCGTCTTTCTTCAATAATAAATGACATTTTTTCGGCTGAAAGTTTACATTTTTCTTTTTCCGTGATATAATCAGCTTGTAAAAAGTCATTGCAAAGGAAAGGAGAGCCGTAATGGAAGAGAGAAAACCGAACGAAACATCGCCCCTGCTTGAAAGATTTTTGCGCTATAAGCTCGTAATTCAGGGCAGATCCAAAGCAACGGTCTCCGAATATCATCTTGATTTATACCTGTTTTTCAGATTTATTATTGCGCGGCGGAGCGGTATACCGACGGACAGCGAGGAATTTGAAAAGATAGATATATCCTGTGTAGACGAAGAATTTTCAAGAAGCATAAAAACGATGGATATTCTTGAATTTATGGCTTATCTTGCGTCCGAAAGAGGCTGCGGAGCGTCAGCCAGAAGCCGTAAACTCTCGGCAATAAAGGCATATTTCAAATATCTGACCGCGGTTGAAAGAGTGATGGAGAAAAACCCCGCAGTCGATATAGAATCGCCGAAAATTAAAAAAGCCCTGCCGAAATTCCTTTCCCTTGACGAAAGCCTTGCACTTCTGAACAGCGTCTATGAGGACGAAAACTCCAAAACAAAGGAACGGGATTACTGCATACTGACCCTCTTTCTCAACTGCGGAATGCGTCTTTCCGAGCTTGTCGGCATAAATCTGACAGATATCGACCCGCAAATGCGTTCCCTCAGAGTTGTCGGCAAGGGAAACAAGGAGCGCATTGTATATCTCAACGACGCCTGTCGCTCCGCAATAAAAG
>JAHAZT010000081.1 GCA_018383975.1 Eubacteriales bacterium
ATTTTATGAAATAAAAATGCGGTTTTGCTCTTGCTAATTTCAAAAAACGAGCAACCGAAAAATGATAACAATTCTTGTCTTTGCAAATATATCATTGACACCGGGCGGAAGTTGTGGTACAATGTTGTCAGAGAATAAGAAAGGAAGAATGACAATATGGTTGAAAAATTCAGAATTGCGGCGTACACGCGAATCTCAGTAGACCTTGAGCTTGACCGTGATAATACGAGTATCGAAAATCAGAAGGCAATCATTGAGGAATACTGCCGCCTGCACTTTCCGACAAGCACGGTCGATTACTTCGAGGACCGCGACAAGTCGGGCTACACGTTCGAGCAACGCCCCGATTACATGCGCATGCGTGAAAAGCTCATGCAGCGTGAATATGATATACTTATCATCAAAGACCTGAGCCGTTTCTCACGCAGAACAGGCAAGGGGCTTGCCGAATTCGAGGATCTCGCCGAACGCGATCTCCGTATCATTGCCATCGGCGATGGTGTGGACTACTATCAGGATCATATCGACGACTGGATGAAGATCAAGCTCTACTTCTTCGTCAATGAAATGCCAGTCACAGACACCAGCCGCAAGGTATCCGATGTCATTGCTTCCCGACAGTCCAAAGGCGAGTGGATCTGCTCGGTTCCGTTCGGCTATGTAATCACAAACTCCAAAAAGATGACCTTTGAAATTGACGAGCCGTCTGCCGAGGTAGTGCGGCGCATATTCGCCTACTACATTGATGGCTGGGGCTATAAAAAGATTGCAAACTATCTGACAGACGAGCACATACCCACACCGCGAATGCGGGAAAAAGCTCGTAAGGAAGCGCAGGGCGATGAATATAAAGGAAAAGTCAAAGAATCCTGGAGCATCGTGACTGTCTCCGAAATTCTCTGCAACGACTTTTATATCGGCACGCTGCGTCAGCACAAATTCAAGCGGAAAAAGATAAACGGAAACGATGTGCCGCTTGACGAAAGTCAGCATATTGTTTTTGAAAATCACCACGCGCCGATTATTGATTACAGAACTTTTGCCGTTGCACAGGAGCTTTTGAAGCAACGGACGACCACACACTACCGCGGTCAGAAGAAGTACGCCAACAACTATTCCGGATACCTCTTCTGTGGTGACTGCGGTTCACCGATGTTTTCGCGCAGTCGCCCTGACCTTGCCGACGCTTATATCTGCGGAACCTATCACACGCGCGGAAAAGCCGGATGTACAACACATCACATCCGCGTGGATGTGCTTGACCGCGAGCTGAAACGGTACATCGCCAAGGTCTGCGAAAACTCCGAAAAAATGATAAAACAGCTGGAATCCGAAATCAGCTTTGAACCGAACGCGGTGAAGGACAGCGCCAAAGCCGCGGAGGAGCTTTCAAAGCTCATCGAGCAGGAAAAGGATTCGCTCAAAATCCTGATGCGGCAAAAATCCCGCGACCTCGCCCGCGCAAAGGGGAATGAAGACGTCATCATGGAAACCTACGACGCGCTGATTGAGGAAAGTGCTAACCGGATTCAGGGGCTGGAAAATCAGATCGCCATGACGGCGGATACGAGAAATACGATTATACGGGCAAACCGTCATGCAAAAACAGTGCTTGACATCTTTCACGATATTCTGAGCAAAGAGAAACTGGACAAGCGTGATATCGGGCTGATTGTTGACCGAATTATTGTCTACGAAAACCGCATCGAGATCAAACTGAGAAACGATGTTGACGCACTTCTGCGGTGTGACGATGAGACACAGATGGGGGCAATCGCAAATTTTAACCATGACACGGAGAATATCGAAAAAGTCGCAGAAAAATATAATTCTGTGGCGGTTCAGTCGGCAAAAAACCAAGCCGACAAGGTTTTTCGTGTCAATGTTATCAGTGGCGGCGACCCGCTTGAAATTTATACCGACAGGGAGGGCGAGGTCATTTTCAAGAAGTATTCGCCCATAGGCGAGCTTACTGATTTTGCCGCTGAATATGCGGAAACTCTTTATAAGACCTGCGGCGTTCCCGCCGCCGTCTGTGACAGGGATTGCGTTGTCGCATGCGCGGGAATTTCCAAAAAGGAATATATAGAAAAGAAGCTCTCTGCCGAAACGGAGGAAATAATCGAGGGGAGAACGCTTTATGTTTACAGTCAGCAGAAGGAAAAGCTGTATCTGACGGACGACTCAAAGGGCCCGCACATAACGTGTGCAATGCCCATATTTGCGGAGGGTGATGTCATCGGCTGCGTGGCGGCACTTGCCCCGTCGGACGGAAAAGGAGAAGGCGTCGGCACGGAAACGGAAACAAAACTGATACAGACGGCGGCGGGCTTTCTCGGAAAACAACTTGAACCCTGAAAAAACGTAATTTACGCTGTCCGCTTTTTGCGGGCGGCGTTTTGCTTTTATTCTGTGACAATATTGTGAATTTGCCGCGCCTTCGGTTGACAAAAAAATCATTTGTGATATAATCAAAGAAGTGTAAAAAAAGCAAAGGAGGCTCCTCTTTGAAAAAAATAATTGCGCTTTTAACGGCAGTGATAGTCGTTGCGCTGGTGTGTTGCTCATGCGATGGCAAAACTCCGGGCGAAACGACAACGACACCCGAAGTCACAACAACCGCACCTTCGGTTATAAAGGATATAAAAATTGAAAACGGCGTGCTTCTTTCGTGCGTGGGTCAGGCGGACGAAAACGGCGTTTATACCGTTCCGGAGGGAATTACGTTTATAGGCGAGGGCTGTTTTTCTTATGACAGAACCCTGAAAAAGATTATAATTCCGTCGACGGTGAAAACAATCGGCTCCGGCGCGTTCATCGGATGCACGTCGCTTAAAGAGGCCGTGATAGAAGAGGGCGTTGAAATTCTCGGCTCGCATGCGTTCTGGGGCTGCAACGCGCTTGAAAATATCGTTCTGCCCGAAAGCATAACGGAGGTTTCCGATTATGCCTTTGCATACTGCTCATTGCTCGAAAGCGTAAAGCTCGGCAAGAACGTAAAACGTATAGGTTACAGTGCGTTTTCATACTGCACCGCGCTTGAAGGAATAATAATTCCGTCCGCCGTGAAGAAAATAGACGGTATAGCCTTCCTCGGCTGTTCGAGCCTTGAAAACGTGGATTTTTCATCGGCGACAGAGCTTGAAGCCATCGGCATAGGCGCATTCGGAAATTGCATGTCGCTCCGCGCAATCGAGCTTCCCGAAAACCTCAGGGACATAGGTCAGGAGGCGTTTTACGGGTGTAATGCGCTTGTCGGCGTTAAAATCGGAAGCAAAGTTGAAAGCGTTGCCGCAAACGCATTCAATTATACCCCGTGGTATATCGAAAACAAAGAGGAATATCTCATAGTCGGTGACGGAGTGCTTATAAAATGCAACGTCATGCCGAAATATATGGATCTTTCCGGAAAGGGAATAAAGGTCATCGGCGGAACCGCATTCATAAACGACAGGCTTGCAAACGGAACGTCGGAGTCGGTTTACGGTTACAAATATGCCGACCAGCTCACAGGCCTTGTGATTCCGGAGGGCGTTACGAAAATTCAGATGGCGGCGTTTTATTATTGCATGGCTCTTGAAAACGTGAGCCTTCCGTCAACTCTGGAAACGATAGAATCGAGCGCTTTTGAGCTTTATGCGGAGGAAAACCTCTCCACGATCACGACAAAAATCGACTTTTCAAAGTGTACAAATCTGAAAACGATCGGCGCGAGCGCGTTCAACGGCTGCGGCGGAATTGACGATCTTGTTCTTCCGTCAAGCGTTGAATATATCGGCTCAAAAGCCTTTTCAAACACCAAAGCGTATGACAAATTCTTTGAAAGCGTTGAAACCGCCGAGGAAAATGTGTTCAAGATTGTAAACAACATTCTTGTCTGGACATATGTTCCGAACGGATCGACCGGAATTTCCGTGCCGGACGGCGTCAGAATGATTGCCGGCGGCGCGTGCGCCGGCTGGGACAACGCCGTCGTTCCGACAACGCCGGAGGGGCTTCGCCTGTCGTGGCGCTCCAAATACAATATATCAAATGCGGTGACAAAGATTGAAATACCGGAAAGCGTTGAGGTCATAGGCGACAACGCATTCTACAATCTGAAAGCGGTGAAGCAGATGACAATTCCGGGGAATGTAAAGTCGATAGGCGACAGCGCCTTCGATTTCTGCTCCGGACTTGAAAAGGTTACGATTGAAGAGGGCGTTAAGGAGATAAACTCCGGCGCGTTCAGCTCCTGCACGTCGCTTGTTTCCGTGAGCCTGCCGTCCACGCTCGAATATATAGGCTCCGGCGCGTTTGCGTCGTGTCAGATGCTCAAATCGCTTGCGGCTCCGCAGAAAATGACGGAAATCGGCACGTCCGTATTCGATTCCATGTGTACGTCGCTTGAAACGGTATATCTTCCCGAGATGTTCCGTCCGAATATATTCGGCATCATGGGCGACCTGTCGGTCAATACAAAGGTAATGTACTATAACGAAAAATGACATTTTTCAGAGAGGCGACGTATTTTCGGAATGCGTTGCTTTTTGCTGTTGCCAAGGTGTTCCTCCGCGAATAAAATATAATCGGAGGGACGCTATGGACAGAATTTCATTTGTAAAAAGAGAGCGGGAGGAGCGTACGGGCGACGGAGCGCTTGCTTTTTCCGCCCGTTATCCCGAAATTGACGGCTGCGACAAAATAAACGCCTTCTATGCCGCGCTTGCGGAAAATGCGGAAGGAGCGGCGGCGAGAACGGCGGGAAAAGGAAGGAAGGTATCATTCCGGATGATACCGCGCATAAGATATGCCGACGGCGAAAGAGCGGATATAACCCTTGATATAATCTTTTCGTCGGACGGCGAACTGAAGGTTTACAAAAGGCTTGCGCAGTCGTGGAGGCTGAAGGACGAAACGCTTTTTCCGCCGATAAAAAGAAAGTCGGAAATTTTCTGGAACGGCGAGTGCTTCGTTGAGATAAAAAACCTTTTCGGAAAAGAAAAAAAGCGCAGAATGAGCGAATATATAAAAGAAATTCCTTCAAAAACCGAAAAACGTCGCATTTTTGGACAAATAAGGGGTAATTGATTAAAAGATTAAGCAAAAAAAGAATTGCCAAAAGGAAAAATGTGTGTTATAATCGAACACAGGGCGTCCGATTTGTTGGCTTTCATTCAGCCTTCGGCTGTGCGGAGCGGACGCATTGCGGCAAAGAGTATGCCGCGGTATAAAAACAAAAATAAAACAAAAAGTTGGTGAAAGAATGTCAAAATCATCAATAGACCGTCTGCGCGAGGCGGAAATTGCCGTAACGGAACGGAAAAAACAGCTTTCCGATGAGCTTTCCGCGTCACTTTCGGCTGCGCATGCAGACGCCGAAAAAGAAGTTGAGCTTGCACAGGAAAAAGCGGAGAAATTCATCGCGGAGGAACGGTCAAAAAGCGAAAAGGCGGCAGAGGATTATCTTTCGCAGGCTGTTTCAAAGGCAAAGGCTCAGGCGGAGGAATACTGTGCCGAGGCTGAAAAAAATGCCGATAAGGCAATAGAAATCATAATTGCGGGGATAACCGGAAAATGATAAAAAATATGAAGAAGGTGTCGCTTGTGGCGATGCGTTCCGACCTTGACCGCCTTGCGAAAGACCTGATATGGCTTTCGTGCGTCGAGGTTGAGAAATGCGAAGCGCCGGAGGGCGACGCGATAATCCGCAGCATGGATTGCGGAGAAAGGATAACCGAACTGAATACCGAGGCGGCGACGCTTTCGGAGGCTCTGAAAATTCTTTCGCCCATGCGCAGGGACAAAAAAGGCTTTATAAAAACGCGAAAGGAAATGTCGAAGAAGGAATTCGACGGCAGAGCCGTTTCCGCGGCGACGGAAGGAGCCGGGAAAGCGGTTGCGCTGAAAGCCGAAGCCGAACGACTGAAAGGCGAGAAAAACAAGCTGACGGCTTATCTTTCGTCGGTCTCCGTCTGGAAGGATTATGACCTTCCGCTCGGCTTTGAGGGAACGAAAAGCGCCGTTGTTATAACGGGAACGCTGCCGGTTTCGGCTGATATCGGCAGACTTTCGGGAATAGCGTCCGAGGAGCTTTCCGCCGTGCAGATAGAAATCGTGGCGGAGGGGAAATCGACGCGATATATTTCGGCTGTGTGCCACAACAGCGTTGAAAAACAGCTGACGGCGCTGCTTTCGGAAGCGGGTTTTATCAAGAGCAATTTCCCGTCACAGACGGGAACCGCTCGCGAAGAAATGGCAAAAACCGAGGCGGAAATACGGTCGGTTGAAAACAGGGAAGAGGAAATAAAGGACGCGCTTTCCGCGCTCGCTCTTTTGTGTCCCGATATGGAACACGCCTACGACAGAGTGAAAACGGAGCTTGCGGAAGAAAACGTAAAGCAGAAGCTCATCGGCACGGGTCATACCGTCATAATGACGGGCTGGGTACCGGATGACAGAGTGGACAAGCTGACAAAGACGCTTTCCAAGTATGAGTGTTTCTGCGATATAGCCGACCCCGAGGAAGGCGATGAGTCGCCGGTCGAGCTGAAAAACAACGGCTTTGCAAGTCCGTTTGAATTTGTAATCGGAATGTATTCATATCCGAAATACGGCTCGTTTGATCCGACATTCTGGGTCGCGCTGTTCTTTGCGCTGATATTCGGAATGATGTTTGCAGATCTCGGCTACGGACTTCTGCTCGTCCTGATAGGCGCTCTCGGAACAAAGCTGATGAAGCCCAAGGGCGGCACGGCAAAGATGATGAAGTTGTTCGTAATATGCGGTATTTCGTGCATGATATGCGGAGTGCTGTTCGGCGGATACTTTGGCGACCTGCCCGCAAAGCTGGCGCAGAGTTTCGCAGGGTCTCACAAGCTGGACAATCTTGCAATAGTCTGCAATCCTCTCGACGAGCCGATAACGTTTCTTCTGATATCGCTCGGCATAGGTGCGGCGCATCTCATCTGCGGAATGATAATCAACATGGTCATGTGCTTTAAGAGAGGCGACTGGCAGAGCGCGGTGTTTGACGTCGGCAGCTGGCTTATGATGTTTGCCGGAGCGGGCGTATATTTCGGCTTCAAATCCAAGGTCGGGCTGATAATTCTCGGCGTCGGACTTTTAATGATGATAACGATGCGAGGCAGAGCAAAGAAAAACATATTCGCAAGACTTTTCTCCGGAATAGCGGGACTTTACGACATAATAAATTACGCTTCCGACCTGCTTTCGTATTCAAGAATATTTGCCCTTGCCCTTGCGGGCGCGGTCATAGCAAGCGTTGTAAACACGTTTGCGACGCTTGTAAACAATCCCGTTGTAACGGTTATCCTCGTGATAGTCGTCGGCACGTTCGGACACCTGATGAACCTTGCGCTTTCCGCTCTCGGAGCATTCGTTCACACCTGTCGACTGCAATATGTTGAGTTCTTCGGGAAATTCTATGAGGACGGAGGAAGGCATTTTGAACCCGCCTCCCCTGACCTGACATATACCGACGTTTACGTCGAACAAAACAACTGAAAAAATTTTTAAGGCATTTTGCCGGAAAGGTTTATAATTATGGAAATCACAAATTTTGCAAGCTTTCTTGCGGCACTTTTCAGCGGAAGAAACCTCGCGCTTCTCGGCGCGGCACTCGCGGTAATATTCAGCGGTATCGGCTCTGCCAAGGGCGTCGGCATGGTTGCCGAGGCAAGTGCGGGAGTTCTCGCGGAGGATCCGTCCAAGTTCGGCAGAACGCTCCTTTTGCAGGTGCTTCCCGGTACACAGGGTATTTACGGCTTTGCCGTTGCGTTCCTTATCGTTCTCAAAACAGGTATACTTTCAACGCCCGTTGAGCTTTCCCGTTTTGACGGCGCACTCATCGGTCTTATGGCTCTTCCCATTGCGGTAGTCGGTTATTTCTCCGCTATAAAGCAGGCAAGAGTTGCCGTTGCGGGAATTTCCGTTGTTGCAAAACGTCCCGAAGAGTCCGGTAAGTGTATCACAAGTGCGGTTCTTGTTGAAATGTATGCAATTCTTGCACTTCTTATTTCCGCGCTTCCCATACTTCTTTACAAGGTTTGATGACATATGAACGGTATTGATGAAATCATCGCCCGTATAAATGCGGAGGCACTCTCCTCCGAAAATCTGCTCCGCGCCGAATATGACGCAAAAATAAGCGACATTAAGGATACGTCCGCCGCGGCTTGTGCGGAAATCGCAAAGCGTGCGGAGGAAAAAGCCGAAAAAGAACGAAAGGCTATGCGTCTGCGCGCGGAAAACCGTGCGGGAACAGCCTGTCGCGACGAGCTTCTGACGAAAAAGCGCGAGCTTATCGACGCTGTCTTCTCTCGTGCGGCGGAGAGCTTTTCTTCAATGGAAAAGGGAAAATATGTTGACATAATGGCAAAGCTGCTTTCCGAAGCCGCTTCCGACGAAACGGTGAAGGGTGAGGCGTTTGTGCTTGTGTCGGCGAAGAATTCTCCTGCAAGCGGAAAAGAGATTGCCGAAAAGGCGGGCGTAAAGCCGGGTAAAATATCGGAAAGCGAAGAAATCAAGGCGGGATTTATAATCAGAACGGGGCTTGTTGAAATCAACTGCACGCCCGAAAAGCTGATAGCACAGAAGAGAGAAGCACTCCTTCCCGCAGTGACGGCGGTGCTTTTCGGCTGAGACAACAAATAATAAGGTGGAGGCACGGCATATATGAAGAAAATCCGTGAAACCGAATATGTTTATGCGGCGGCGAGGGTACATTCCGTTGACGGTGCGCTTATGGGACGTGACAAATATATCCGTCTTGCAGCAGCGCCCGGTGACGAAGCCTTTTCAAGAATGCTCGGCGAATTCGGGTATGATGTTTCCGATGGTGTTTTCCCCTCGCTTGACAAAAAAACGGAAGGGGCATATGCCTTCATTTCCGATATAGCGCCGGATAAAAAACTGTTCTGTATCCTGCGTTATCCTTACGACTGCAACAACCTGAAGGCGGCGATAAAATGCGAATTCGTGCGCGGATTTGATTTTGCCGCATTGTATTCTTCTTGCGGAACGCTTGACGAAAAGCAGGTGTCGGACGCCGTGCGTAACCGTGATTTTTCCGCATTTCCGGAGAATATGGCAAAGGCGGCGCCGGAGGCGATACGCGAATATTCCGAAACCTCCGACCCACAGCTTATCGACCTTATTCTTGACCGTGCGTGTCTTGCGGACATGCTTTCCGTCGCGCGCGGATATAAGGACGAGGTCATTTCGGATTATGTTAAAAACCGGATAGACATGATGAACATTCTGACGGCGTTGAGAGTGCTGAGAATGGGTAAGGACAGCAAATTTTTTGATTTTGCGTCATCCGAGGGCGGCTATATCGACAAAAAAATGCTTTCGGCGGCTGTTTCTCAGGGCGAGGACGAGCTTTTTGCCGTCACGCGGAAAACGGCGTTCGGAAAAGGATTTTCGCAGGAAGGTTTCCCCTCTTTTTCGGAAACGGAGCGCATTTTTGACAGAACGTTTGCGGAAATCTGCGAAAAATACAAGCACAGTGTTTTCGGTTCGGCTTCGCTTATGTGGTATCTGTGCGCCGTTGAAAACGAGGTCAAAAATATACGCATAATAATCGCAGGACGCGCCTCCGGGCAGTCGGCGGAAAAGATAATCGAAAGGATACGCGAAAGCTATGTATAAAATCGGTGTTATCGGCGACAGAGAAAGCGCACTCGGATTTATGGCTGTCGGATTTACCGTCAGAATTGCGGAGAGCGCAGAGGACGCCGCGCATGCGCTTAAAGGGCTTTCGGAAGAAAACTGCGCCGTTATATTTATAACGGAGGAGCTTGCGGAGCTTATAATGGAGGATATACAGTCATACAAGGATAAAACCCTCCCGTCCGTAGTTATGATACCGTCCAAAAGCGGTTCAAAGGGCGTTGGTATGATGAACATAAAGAAAAGCGTCGAACGTGCTGTCGGCGCGGATATACTTTTCAAAAACAACTGATTTTATCGGCGCTTTGCGCGGAAAGGTTTAGAAAATGACCGAAGGAAGAATTATCAAGGTTTCGGGTCCTCTCGTCGTTGCCGAGGGAATGAGAGAAGCCAACATGTTTGACGTTGTGCGCGTCGGCAAAGACCGCCTTATCGGCGAGATAATCGAAATGCGCGGCGACCGCGCGTCAATACAGGTATATGAGGAAACGGCGGGACTCGGTTGCGGGGACGCTGTTGTATCAACGGGGGAGCCTCTCTCCGTTGAGCTGGGACCGGGTCTTATGACGAACATTTATGACGGTATCCAGCGTCCGCTTGAAGTAATGTATGAAAAATACGGCTCAAACATCATAAAAGGTATTGATGAAAAGCCGCTTTCAAGGGACAAAAAATGGACGTTTACGGCGACCGTCAAGGCGGGAGACAGGGTCAAAGCGGGAGACGTTCTCGGAACGGTAAACGAGACGGAGCTCGTTCTCCATAAAATTCTCGTTCCGTTCGGTAAGGACGGCACCGTTGAAGAAATACAATCGGGTGATTTTACCGTTGCGGAAAAAATCGGTTCGATAAAAAATGACGCCGGCAAGAGCTTCGACGTCACTCTCATGCAGAAGTGGCCTGTAAGAAAAGCAAGGCCTTATGCGTCAAAGCTCGCCCCCTCCGAGCCTATGGTTACGGGGCAGAGAGTTATCGATGCAATGTTCCCGATAGCAAAGGGCGGCACGGCGTGCGTTCCGGGGCCGTTCGGTTCGGGAAAGACGGTTGTTCAGCACCAGCTTGCAAAATGGAGCAATGTTGACATAGTTGTTTATATCGGTTGCGGAGAGCGCGGAAACGAAATGACGGACGTTCTCCGTGAATTTCCGGAGCTTAAAGACCCGAGAAGCGGTTATTCGCTGATGAAACGCACGGTTCTTATCGCAAACACATCGGATATGCCCGTTGCGGCAAGAGAAGCCTCGATTTACACGGGTATAACGATTGCCGAATATTTCAGGGATATGGGTTATTCCGTCGCTGTCATTGCAGACTCCTCCTCCCGTTGGGCAGAGGCTCTGCGCGAAATGTCCGGCAGACTTGAAGAAATGCCGGGCGAGGAAGGCTATCCCGCATATCTTACGTCACGTCTGGCGCAGTTCTATGAAAGAGCCGGAAACGTTATCTGTCTCGGCTCCGACGCAAGGCACGGAACTCTTTCCGCAATCGGCGCGGTTTCTCCGCAGGGCGGCGACATTTCAGAGCCGGTTTCGCAGGCGACGCTCCGTATCGTAAAGGTATTCTGGGGGCTTGATTCATCGCTTGCGTATCGCCGTCATTTTCCGGCGATAAACTGGCTGACGTCATATTCGCTTTATAAAGATAAACTGGAAGAATGGTTCAACGCAAACGTCGCGCGTGACTGGAACGCCGTGACGGGAGAGGCGATGAGAATACTCTCCGTCGAAAGCGAGCTTGAAGAAATCGTAAAGCTTGTCGGCGTTGACGCGCTCTCTCCGAGCGAACGTCTGACGCTTGAAGCGGCACGCTCCGTACGCGAGGACTTCCTCCAGCAGAACGCATTCGAGGACGGCGACTCATACACGTCGCTTGACAAGCAATACAGGCTGATAAAGCTGATACTTTCGTTCTATAAAAAATCGGGCGACGCGCTCAAACGCGGAGCGGATATAGAAAAGATTGCAGATCTGCCCGTCAGAGAGAAAATAGGCAGAGCGAAGAGCGCAGACCCGGAAAAATACGTTGCGGAATATGAAGATATAGACAGAGAAATCACAGCGGAGCTTGCCGCTCTGACAGACAAGGAGGACAGATAATGATAAGAGAATACAAGACGATAGAAGAAGTCGCCGGACCTCTTATGCTTGTCCGCCGAGTTGAAGGCGTCAAATATGATGAGCTTGGCGAAATAGAACTGCCGGACGGTTCCGTCCGCCGCTGCCGTGTGCTTGAAGTAAACGGCGATAACGTTCTCGTTCAGCTTTTTGAAAGCTCGGCAGGACTTAACCTTGCGCAGAGCAAGGTGCGTTTTCTCGGTCACGGAGTTGAGCTCGGCGTTTCGCCCGATATGCTCGGACGTGTTTTTTCCGGTATGGGCGAGGTTATTGACGGCGGTCCCGAAATAATCCCCGAAAAAACGCTTGATATAAACGGCACGCCTATAAATCCCGCCGCGAGAAACTATCCCTCCGAATTTATTCAAACGGGAATTTCCACAATCGACGGGCTGAATACGCTTGTCCGCGGACAGAAACTGCCGATTTTCTCCGGCTCCGGTATGCCGCACGCAAACCTTGCGGCTCAGATAGCACGTCAGGCGAAGGTCCGCGGCACCGATACAAACTTTGCCGTTGTGTTCGCGGCTGTCGGTATCACGTTTGAAGAGGCGGATTTCTTCATTTCGGATTTCAAACGCACGGGCGCAATCGACCGCACTGTACTATTTATAAACCTTGCTTCCGACGCGGCAATAGAGCGTATTTCGACGCCCCGTATGGCACTGACGGCTGCCGAATACCTTGCATTTGAAAAAAATATGCACGTTCTCGTCATCATAACGGACATCACAAACTATGCGGAAGCACTCCGCGAGGTGTCGGCGGCGAGAAAAGAAGTTCCCGGCAGAAGAGGTTACCCCGGTTACCTTTATACCGACCTTGCAACAATGTATGAGCGTGCCGGCAGAAAACTGGACAGGGAAGGGTCAATCACGATGATACCGATCCTGACAATGCCGGAGGACGACAAAACTCATCCCATCCCCGACCTTACGGGATATATCACAGAGGGTCAGATAATCCTCTCCCGTGACCTTTACAGAAAGGGAATTCTTCCCCCTGTTGACGTTCTCCCCTCGCTTTCGCGTCTGAAGGACAAGGGTATCGGCGCAGGAAAAACGAGAGAAGACCACGCCGGAACGATGAACCAGCTCTTCTCAAGCTATGCAAGAGGAAAGGAAGCAAAGGAGCTGATGGTTGTTTTGGGCGAGGCGGCGCTTACGCCTATCGACCGTCTCTATGCGAAATTTGCGGACGAGTTTGAGAAGCTCTATGTAAATCAGAGCTTTTATGAAAACAGAACGATAGAACAGACGCTTGATATCGGTTGGCAGCTCTTAAAGCTCCTGCCGCGCTCCGAAATGAAGCGTATCAAGCCCGAAATTCTTGATAAATACTGGCCGAAAGAAAACTGAACCGACGGGAGGTGACCGAAAATGGCGCAAATCCGCGTAAATCCTACGCGTATGGAGCTGAAAAAGCTGAAAAACCGTCTTGCCGTTGCAAGAAGGGGTCATAAACTGCTCAAAGACAAGAGAGACGAGCTGATGAAGCAGTTTCTTGATGTTGTCCGCGAGACGAAGACCGTCAGGGAAAAGGTTGAAACCGCGCTTGAAAAATCAAACAAGAGCTTTGCGCTTGCGTCCGCAGTTACGTCTCCTAAGGTAATGACGGAGGCTCTGATGCTCCCGAAAAAGGAGGTCTCGCTTGACATTTCGGAAAAAAATGTGATGAGCGTTATCGTTCCGGTGTTTCATTATGATCTGGGAGGCGCACAGCAGTCGGACGGGTACAACTTCGGTCTGGCGTTTACGTCGGGCGAAATAGACGCGGCTGTATCCGAGCTTTCCGAAATACTGCCGGACATGATAAAGCTTGCCGAGCTTGAAAAAAGCTCGCAACTTATGGCGGAGGAAATCGAAAAGACCCGCAGAAGAGTAAACGCTCTTGAACACGTTATGATACCGCAGATTGAGGAGACGATAAAGTCAATAACGATGAAGCTGGACGAAAACGAGCGTGGCAATCTGACAAGACTTATGAAGGTCAAGGATATGATGATCAAGGCTCAGCTGGAAGGCAAGAACTGAAAATAAAGATAAAGCCGCGCGGTGAACAGCTCACCGCGCGGTTGCTTTTTTATTTTAATAGCAAAACATATCTTTACAAACAAAAGAAAATGTATTATAATACAATAGAAAAGTTATATATCTCCGGAGGCAATACGAAGCTTTATAATACGCTTACAAAAACGGTTGAGGAATTCGTGCCGCACGAAAGCGGCAAGGTGAAAATGTATACCTGCGGTCCGACTGTTTATCATTATGCACATATAGGAAATCTGCGCACATATATGATGGAGGACGTGCTTGAAAAATACCTGCGCTTTGCGGGATATGACGTCACGCGCGCGATGAACATAACGGACGTCGGTCACTTGACGAGCGACGCGGACACGGGCGAGGACAAGATGCTCAAGGGCGCAAAGCGCGAGCATAAGACGGTTATGCAGGTGGCGCAGTTCTATACGGACGCCTTCTTTGCGGATTGCGACGCGCTGAACATCAAAAAGCCGGAAATCGTTCGGCCTGCCACGGGTTGTATTGACGAATTCATCCGCGTCATTTCCGCGCTTATAGACAAGGGCTATGCTTATGTCGCCGGCGGAAACGTGTATTTTGACACATCCAAATCCGCAGGCTACGGCGAGCTTGCCGGTCACGCAGACAACACGGAAAACCTTATGGTCGGCGTCCGCGACGACGTTTCCGAGGACGAAAACAAGAAAAACAAGAGCGACTTCGCTCTCTGGTTTACGAAATCCAAATTTGACGAGCAGGAGCTGAAATGGGACAGCCCGTGGGGCGTCGGTTACCCCGGCTGGCACATTGAGTGCAGCTGCATAAGCATGAAATATCTCGGCGAATACCTTGATATTCATTGCGGCGGTGTTGACAATATCTTCCCGCATCACACAAACGAGATTGCGCAGAGCGAGGCATACCTCGGTCACAAATGGTGCGGTTACTGGTTCCACGTTCAGCACCTCAATGACGAAACGGGCAAAATGAGTAAGTCAAAGGGCGAATTTCTGACGGTTTCGCTGCTGAAGTCAAAGGGATATAACCCGCTGGCATACAGATATTTCTGCCTTCAGAGCCATTACAGAAAACCGCTCACATTCTCATTTTCATCGCTTGACAATGCGGCGGCGGCTTATTCAAAGCTCTATGCAAGAGTTGCGGCAACGGAGCGCACGGGCACAGTCGACCCCGAAAAGGTGAAGGCTTTGCTTGCGGGCTTCAATGACGCAATGTCAAGTGACCTGAACACGTCTCTTGCCGTAACCTCTCTTTACGATATTCTCAAATCCGACGCGACGGGCGCGGAAAAGCGCGCCGCTATCGACGCAATCGACTCCGTTCTCTCTCTCGGTCTCAAAGACGCGGCGGTCAGAAAGGAAGAGCCTTCGGCAGAAGATGGCGACCCCGCAATCCTTGAAAAAATAGCGGAGAGAGCGGCGGCAAAGAAGGCAAAGGACTATGCAAAAGCGGACGCTATCAGAGCGGAGCTTCTGGCGCAGGGAATAGTTCTTGTCGACACGCCGACAGGCACGACGTATAAAAAACAGTAACTCAAAAAATCAAGAGGAAAATACAATGGCAAAGAAAGTTAACAAGGTCGGATTTATCTCGCTCGGCTGCTCAAAAAACCTTGCAGATACCGAGGTTATGCTTGCGAGACTTGTAAAGGCGGGCTATGAGATAACTCCGGAGGATATCGAAGCGGACGTTATAGTCGTCAACACCTGCGGCTTTATCGAGAGCGCAAAGAAGGAGTCGATTGACAGTATTCTTGATGTCGCGTGGCTGAAAAAGCACAAAAATCTCAAGGCGATAATCGTAACGGGCTGTCTTGCGGAGAGATACCGCGAGCAGATTTCGGCTGAGCTGCCGGAGGTTGACGCCGTGCTCGGACTCGGCTCGGAGGCGAAAATCTGCGAAGCCGTCAAAGCCGTTCTCCGCGGCGAGCATTACGAAAGCTACGGAGACAAAGAGTCTCTTCCGCTCGGCGGAGAGAGAATCGTCACGACGCCCGAATACACGGCGTATCTGAAGATCGCCGAAGGCTGCGACAACCGTTGCACGTATTGCGCGATTCCCTCCATACGCGGCAGGATGCGTTCGAGAACGATTGAGGACATCGTGAAAGAGGCAAAGGAACTGGAAGCAATCGGCGTAAAGGAGCTGAACCTCATCGCTCAGGACACCTCGCGCTACGGGCTCGACCTTTACGGCGAATACAAGCTCGCCGAGCTTCTCCGCGCGATAACGAAAGAAACGAATATCCCCTGGATACGCCTTCTTTATTGCTATCCGGACAAGATAACGGACGAGCTGATTGAAGAAATCAAAACGAATGACAGAGTCGTCAAATACATAGACCTGCCGATCCAGCATATTTCGGAGAGCGTTCTTGAAAGAATGAATCGCCATGGCGGGTCGGAGCTTATCAAAAGCGTTATCGGAAAGCTGCGCAAAAGCATTCCCGAAATCTGCATAAGAACAACGGTTATGGTTGGTTTTCCCGGTGAGACGGAGAAGGATTTTGAGGAGCTTTGCGAGTTTGTAAAGGAAACAAGGTTTGACCGTCTCGGCGCATTCACTTTCTCTCCGGAGGAGGGAACACCGGCAGCCGATATGCCCGATCAGATTGACGAGCAGACAAAGCAGGATCGCTATGACATCATTATGCGCGAGCAGCTTGCCGTCTCGTCGGAGCTGAATGAAAAGATGATAGGGAAAACGTTGACCGTGCTTTGCGAGGGCTTTGACCCCGTTTCGGAGTCGTATTACGGCAGAAGCGCATCGGACGCGCCCGATATAGATACCAAAGTGTTTTTCACAAACGAACTCGGTAAAAAGCGCGTAAGAGAAGGGGAGTTTGTTCGCATTAAAATTGACGAAATTCTGGATTATGACCTCGTCGGCAAGATCATAAGAGAAGGAGAATGAAAAAATGAAAATGAACGTTCCGAACAGGCTTACGGTTATCAGACTTTTGCTCGTGCCCGTATTTCTGGTGTTTGTTCTCGGCTTCGGCGGGGAAACATGGGGCATGATAGCCGCGATATGCGTATTTGCGATTGCGTCGTTTACCGATTTTCTTGACGGCAAAATCGCGAGAAAGTATCATCTTATAACGGATTTCGGCAAATTTCTTGACCCGCTTGCCGATAAGTTTCTTGTTCTTGCCGCACTTGCCGCCCTTTCGTACAAAGCGGCGATAAATGCCGGAGACTCAAAAGCGTCGGATGTGAAAATATTTTCCGTGCTGTTTTTCTGCACGTTTATGATTGTGCTTTTGCGTGAGCTCGCGGTGACAAGCATGCGTCTTGTCGTTGCGTCCAGTCCGGATAAAAAGGTCGTTGCGGCGAGCTGGCTCGGCAAGATAAAAACCTGCACGCAGATGTTTTTTATTCTTGCGGCGATGGCAGAGCCGCTCATATGGGACGGTCACATTGTAACATATATCTTTATGGCGGCTGCCGCCGTTATGACGCTTTGGTCGGGGATGTCGTATATTGTCGGCTATTGGAAGTATCTTGACCCGTCCAAATAAAGCAAAAGCTATTGACATATCCGCCGAAATGGTATAAAATATAGTCAGAAGAGAAAAATACAGATACGGAGATTTGATATGGCAGACGAATATAACGATGCAAACATACTCACTCTTACCGACGAAGACGGCAAGGAGTGCAGTTTTGAAGTGATAGCTGAAAGAGAGATAGAGGGAATAACCTATTATGCTCTTCTTCCGCTGGAAGACAATGAAGACGGAGAATACGTTCTTCTGAAGCTTGAAGAGGACGAGGACGGCGAGGAAATTCTCGTGTCCGTTGATGATGACGACGAATTCGATCGCGTTTCCGATATATTCGAGGACGAGGTTTTCTCCGATATAGATTACGACGAAAATTCAGACAAATAAAATTTTCCTGCCCTTCTCGTGATACGGTTTCAATTAAACCTACGAAACGTAATTGGAATCCGACCGCCGCGCGGTTTGCAGACCTCCCGACAATTTCCTGCTTATGACACGATCTTGTTCGGACGCTGGGAGCAGTGAAGCGGGGCGATAGGACACCGTCCTTGCACACAGCAGGGTGTTAATTACGCCGTACACGGCCCGGCGGGGAAAGAGGACGTCTGAAAATACGAAGGGACTGCGTTTGCAGTCCCTTTGTTTATGCAAAAAAATCATACCGCCCGAAACGGTATGATTTTTGTTTTGTGATTGTTTTTATAAATTATTCGGCAGAGGTTTCTGCGTCGTCGGTGGTGCCTTCGCGCACAAGTAAGAATTCCTCGCTGTCAACTTCGACCCGTTTCTCTTTTTTGAAGAATGCAAAACCGAAGCTGCCTTTATAGAAGAGCATGCCGATTAAGGTAATCACAGCAAAGACTATAATATAGTAGAATGCCTGAATTTTGTACGCCGCAATCGCCGAATAAACCATAAATCCGCAGCATCCGCACGCAACGGCAGGCATTGCGAAACGCTTGAAAGCGCCGAGTCCCTTGCCCTTTATCATTATTATGATGAATATCGGAATATAAATTCCGTAAAGCGTGATAATGGGAAGCTCATCGTTTTCCCAGCCGATAATGGCGGGGAGCTTTTGCTGGATAAGCCCCATTTCCCATTGAAGCATCCAGAGCATACAGAGAACAACACCGAGAATGGAAGAGTTGTGGGGCATATTGGTTTCATCGTCTATCTGCGCAAATATTTTGTATGCGGGGCCTTCTCCGCGGACTGCTATCGAATACATGCCGCGGCAGCAGCCGAGCATAAGCCCGTTCAGTGTGCCAAGGCACGAAATGACAATGAAGACATACACGATTGTACCGAAAACTTCGTTTCTGAACAGTGCCGTGAAGGCGTCTCTCGGAAGGTTATCTCCCGACGCTATAAGGTCTTTTGTTTTGAGTACGCCGGAAAGACCGAGGAAATAGAGAAGGTATATACCGACAACGATTACCGCACCGAGAACAAGCGCGATGGGAAGATTTTTCTTTGAGTTTTTGAGCTCGGAGTTTATGGAGGTTGTGATTATCCAGCCCTCATAAGCGAACGCAAAGGCGCACATAGCCGTGATTATATTGCCGGAGGTGCCCGTAATTTCAATATTTGCCTTGAAGGCTTCGCCGATGTTGCCGTTTGTAAGACCGACTATTGTTCCTATAATGCCCATTACGAGAAGCGGAACAAACTTTATAAACGTTGCGCTGACCTGAAATTTGCCTGCAATCTTCGGCGAGATGGCATTGATAAAGTATCCCATGATGAGATAGAACGCCGCGATGACGAGATGAATGTCACTGCAAGGGTTCCAGCCGAAAAGCACGCATGTATACTGCGCGGAAACCCAAGCGAGAGTTGAGGTGATTGTCGGGTAATAGATGGTTGTCATAAACCAGCCGACTAAATACGCAAACTTCCGTCCGCAGGTGACTTCCGAATAGTCAACTATGCCGTTTACCTTTTCGTGTCTCTGCGCGAGAATCGAAAAAACATACGAGCATATAAGCATTATCAGTCCGACTCCGCCGACGGTGATAAGGCATTTGAGCATATTGCCGTTTGTGTTCTGGAGGACTTTTCCGGCTTTAAAGAATATTCCGGAGCCGACGACCGTACCGACAACCATACATATGGCTGTCAGCAGACCGTATTTTTTGGTCAGTTTGTTTTCCATTTGTTTTCTGTTCCTTAAAAAAGCGTTAAAATTTTGTTTACACAAGAGTGAAACATATAATACAACAATGATAC
>JAHAZT010000049.1 GCA_018383975.1 Eubacteriales bacterium
GCTTGCAGGCCTCGCCGAGAGGGGTTCGGAAACCGCGCAGCGGTTGGAGGGTTGTAAAAAACAATCCCTCACCGCCTGCGGCGGAGCTCCCTTTACACAAGGGAGCCGTAATTATCCCCGATAATTAAAGTTTCTTTTGCAAAAATACACCTCATCCGTCAGCCTGCGGCTGCCACCTTCCCCTACTGGGGAAGGCTATATTAAAAATCTGTATATCGTCCCTGATAATTGAAGTTTCTTTTGCCTTGTCATCAAAGCAAAAAACAGAGATGAGAAATCACCTCTGTTTTTTAATTATAAAATTTGTACAATACAATTACTGAAGTTTCTTTTGCCTACTTTTCTTTTCAAAGAAAAGTACGGCGGCGGCGACGGATTTTATTTATATGGCGTTCAAAGCTGCCGTCGGAGAGGAGGAGCGCGATTACATACTGTTCAAGCGAGGGCACTGCGCACGAATAAAAGCCGAGTTTCCGATAAAAAACGTCAACAAGGCGGTTCGGGAGGAGCATATAGCCGACCCTTACAGACGGAGAAACCGTTTTTGAGAAAGTGTTGATATAAATGACCCTGTTTTCTTTATCGCTTGCGAAAATGGTTTCAAAGGGCTTTGCGAAAATGGAAAATTCGGATTCGTAGTCATCTTCGATAATATAACCGTCACGTTCGGAAGCCCATGCGAGATATTCGCTCTTTTTGGACGCCGACGCCGTGACGCCGGTCGGGAAGCTCCTGTAAGGCGTGACGTGAAGAATGTTTGCGTGCGAACTCCACAAATCGCGGGAGGTTATTCCGTCGTTGCCGAGGGAAAGTCCCTCGGTTCTTATGCCTTTTGACGCATAAACGCCCTCGATTTTTTCATAAGACGGCTTTTCGATTCCGAAAATACCGGCATTGCCGAAAAGCTCGGTAACGATGCCGTAAAGATATTCCGCTCCCGACCCGATAACTATCTGCTTTTCGGAAACGGTTATGCCGCGACTGCGGAAAAGATAGTCCCTGATGGCGGATTTCAGCTCCGGAAGACCTGTTCCCGGCGATTTTTTCATCGTGTCCGCGCCCCTTTCCGAGAGAACCGTCCGGACGGCACGGGAGTATAGGGAAAAGGGAAAGCTTTCGTCCTCAAAGCCGTCTCCGACGGGGCGCTTTGCCGCAGGTTTTTCTTTGGCGGGAACGGCGCCGAAAAATTTTTCCGTTGTATAGTCGACATAGAAGCCGCTGCGCGGCTTTGCCGACACATACCCCTCCGCTTCCAGAATTTCAAGCGCGTGCTCCGCGGTTATCACGCTGACCTCGAGCATATCCGCGATTGTCCGCTTGGACGGCAGCTTCTGACCGGACTTTATCGCGCCGGAAACAATATCCTCTTTGATTTTTTCGTAAACATACATGTACTTCTTCATAAATCTGACCTTATAAAATTATAATAAACTGGTTATTTCAATAATACCACATATATTATACAATAACGCCTGACAAAGTCAATGGCGAAGGAGAAATTTTTATGAAGGAATATGCATTTTCAACGCGGAAGCTGTGCTACGTTGCGCTTTTTACCGCGCTGAATATAATTTTAAGCTCGTTCGGAGTTCCCGTGCCGGGCGGTCATCTGTATATGAACGATATCGTTATCTGCCTTGCGGCACTCGTTTTTGACCCGATATCCGCATTTATCGTCGGCGGTGTGGGCGCATTTTTCGGCGACCTGATTTTCTATCCGACGCCGATGTTTGTTTCGCTTGCGACGCACGGCATTCAGGCGATAGCGATTTCGCTTATATCGGGCAAAAAGGAAAGCCTGCCGAAGCCGTGGCGCGCGATACTTGCCGTTGCCGTCGGTGCGGTTATAATGGTTACGGGGTATTCTCTCGGCAGAGCATTCATTTACAGCACGCCGGAATATGCGGTTATAAAGCTCCCTTATCAGATACTTCAGGCGGTTGTCGGAGCGGCGCTCGGAACGTTGCTGCTGTATAAAACCCCGATAAAACGTCTTGTCTGCAAAATACCCAAAGAATAAAAACGAAAAAACAGGGATGAGAGAATCATCTCTGTTTTTTTACTTTCCGCGAATAATTCAATATTTTATTGACTTGAATGCAATTATATGATATCATATAAGTTACCATAATACTTATTTCAGAACTAAACGCCGCGAGGCAGGAGGAGCATAAAAATGAAGGTAGTGCTTTTGGCAGACGTTAAGGGTCAGGGAAAGAAGGACGAGATTATAAACGTGTCCGAAGGATACGCAAGAAATTTCCTTTTCCCGAAAAAGCTCGCAATCGTTGCGGATAACAAAATTCTCAACGAGATAAAGGGCAAGGAAGAGAAACGCCTCCGTCAGATAGAGCTTGAAAAAGCGGCAGCACTTGAAACGAAGGCAAAGCTGGAGAGCGTGCAGGTTATAATCAAGGTTTCCGCGGGCGAAGGCGACCGCCTTTACGGCGCGGTCACCGCAAAGGATATCGCGGACGCGCTTCTTGCACAGCACGGAATAGAGGTTGACAAGAGAAAGATAGTTACGGACGCTATAAAAGCGTTCGGCAGTTACACGCCGGAAATCAAGCTTTTCCCCGAAATAACGGGAAAGATAAACGTCATAGTGACAAATTCCGGCAAATAAAAATCACGGAGGTACAGGGCTTTGGCAGACATTCAGAAAACAAAACCCTTTTCGGTTGAGGCGGAGCAGTCCGTTCTCGGCTCGGTGCTTATCGACCCCGAATGTATCATGGGGCTTATTGAAATAATTTCCGCGTCCGATTTTTATATCCCGGAGCACGGGGAAATATTTGACGCCATGTGCGAGCTTTTCAATAAAAACCGCAACATCGACGTAGTCACGCTTATTGATATGCTTACCGAGCGCGGCGTTTATTCTGCGGACGAATGTAAAAGATACGTCGGCGTTATCGCGGCGGTTGTGCCTTCGGCGGCAAACGTAAAGGATTATGCCCGCATCGTTCACGACAAAGCCGTTCTCCGCGCGCTTATCGACGCTTCCGAGGAGATATCGGAAAACGCCTATTCCGCAAGGGGCGAGGTCAAATACATTCTTGACGACGCAGAGCAGAAAATTTTCAATCTTTCCAGAGCGTCGGACACAAAGAAATTCGTTTCGATAAAGGAAGCGCTTGTCGAGGCGTTCAACCAGCTTGATAAGGTCAGAACAGACCCGGAGGCGGCAGCGGGAATAAAAACCGGCTATGCCGACCTTGACAGAGCGATAGTCGGGCTGACGCCCGGAGATATGGTTGTCATCGGTGCGCGACCCGGCATGGGTAAAACGTCGTTTGCCATGAATATCGCAACAAACGTCGCAAAGGAAACGAAGAAAACCGTATGCGTTTTTTCTCTTGAAATGACGACGGCTCAGCTTGCGGCGCGAATGCTCGCAAGCGAGGCGCTTATCGACAGTTACGCAATGCGCTCCGGAAAAATTTCCGGCTCCGATTATGATCATCTCGCAAAGGCGGCGGCAGATCTTTCCTCCTGTGATATACAGATCGACGATACTGCGTCGATAACGGTCACGCAGATGAAAGCAAAGCTCCGCAGAATGAAAAATCTCGGGCTTGTGATAGTTGACTATCTGCAGCTTATGCAGAGCGACAAAAAGGCGGAAAACAGAGTAAACGAGGTCGGCGAGGTTTCGAGAGGACTTAAGCTTCTTGCAAAAGAGCTTTCGGTGCCGGTCATATGCTGCGCACAGCTTTCCCGTCCGCCGAAGACAAACGAAAACGCAAGACCGGGACTTTCCGATTTGCGAGAGTCGGGACAGATAGAGCAGGACGCGGACATAGTTATGTTTCTGCACGGTGACTATGCAAAGGCGGACGCGCAGTCGAGCGAGGCGACGCTTATAATATCCAAAAACCGTCACGGCTCAAACGGAGACGTCAGGCTCGGATGGATGGGTCAATATACGAAATTCGTCAATTCCCAGACAAATTATCAGGACGGTAACTGAAAATGACGTATACCGAAAAGGTAATGCTTTCAGCCGGAAGCCGGCTTAAACAAATAAGCGGCAGGGTTGTCGTCGGGTTTTCCGGCGGTGCGGACTCGACCGTGCTTCTGCACGTGATGACGGATTTTTTCGGCAGGGAAAACATAACGGCGGCGCATATAAATCATATGCTGCGCGGTGAGGAAGCCGACGCCGACGAACGCTTTTGCCGCGAATTTGCGGAAAAGCTCGGCATTGACTTTGTCTGTCGCAGGATAGACGTTGCGGCGATGAGCGGCGGAGTTGCCGTTGAGGAAACGGCGAGAAACGCACGTTACGGCGCGCTTGAAGCGGTCGCAAAGGAGACAAATTCCGCATATATCGCCCTTGCCCATACGGCAAGCGACAATATGGAAACCGTTATTTTCAATCTTTGCAGAGGAAGCGGCACGGCGGGAATGAGAGGAATTCCGTTCTCGCGCCCGTGCGGTGAGGCGGTCGTCATTCGCCCGCTTATCGACTGCACCAGAGAAGAAATTGAAGGCTTTGCCGCCGAAAACGGGCTTTCGTTTGTCACGGACAGAACGAACAGCGACACGCATTACACCAGAAACTATATAAGGCACGAAATAGTCCCGAAAATAAAGGAGCTTTTTCCCTCCGCGGAGAGGGCTTTCACAAACATGACGGACGCTGTTTCCGTTGATTACGATTTTATATCGTCCGAGGCGGAAAAGCTGCTTGAAAAAGCCGATAACGGAAAAATTCCCGTTCCGGCATTGAGGGAATGTCACATTGCGCTTGCCCTGCGTGCAGTGGCAATGCTTTCCCCCGTGACGCTGGATTTCGGTCACAGAAAGGAAATTCTTTCGCTTATACAGTCGGGGCGGGCGGGGAAAATATCCGTTCCGGAGGGCAAAGCCGCCGTTTGTGACGGGAAATATTTCTTTTTCTCGGACGGCGAGAACGGGCTGCGTCCCGAATACGAGATGGCGCTTTCCGCAGGACTGAATTTTTCGGATTACGGCTTTTGTATAGCTGTCGGCGATAACGTCGGTACGCCCGAAGGGTATGAATTTGTCGGGAAAGGCTATGCTCCGGTGAACGCCGTTCTGACGGCAAGAAGCCGCCGCGCGTCGGACAGATACCGCTTCTGGAAGATGACGCGCACGCTGAAAAAAATGATATCGTCATTTGACGAAAACGCAAAAAAATACAGACCCGTCATCTGCGCGGACGGCAGACCCATATGGTTTCCTGCCTTTCCGAGCGAGGATTTTCCGGACGGGGAGAAGATTACAATCCGGTATTACAAAACAAAATGAGGTGAGCAGAATGCAGAGTGATTTTTCAAAAGTCCTTGTAACAGAGGAGGAAATAGATAAAACGGTGCGCCGTATGGCAGAGGAGATAAGCCGAGATTATGAGGGCAAAAATCTTGTGCTTCTCGGCATACTCAAGGGGTCTGTCGTATTTATGGGCGACCTTATGAAACGACTTTCGATTCCCGTTCAGATTGATTTTATGAAGGTTTCTTCTTACGGAGCGGGAACGGTGTCGTCGGGTCACGTTGATATAATTCTCGATATAAGGAGAAAAGACCTCGGAGATTGCGATATTCTCATAGTTGAGGATATTATCGACTCCGGCAGGACGCTTTCCTATCTTGCAAAATACCTGCTTGACAAGGGCGCAAGAAGCGTCAGAACGTGTACAATGCTTGATAAGCCGTCGCGAAGAGAGGTGGAGTTTGTGCCGGATTACGTCGGCAAGCAGATTCCCGATGAGTTTGTCGTCGGCTACGGACTCGATTATAACGAGAAATACAGAGCGCTGCCTTATGTTGCGATTCTTAAAAGAGAAGTTTATGAAAAATAATGAAAAAGCCCTGCGGGAGCAGGGCTTTTTGCTTTATTTACGTCATTTGCCGTCTTTTTCGATTGCTTCAAACAAGCCGCTGAGATAAACCGCGCCGAGCGCACGGTCATAAAGTCCGTAGCCTGGCTTGCCGTCCTCACCCCAGATGTTTCTGCCGTGATCGGGACGGACGTAGCCGTCAAAGCCGTTTTCGACGAGCGCTTTCACAACGCCGTACATATCGACGCTGCCGCCCTCCGTGCGGTGTCCGCACTCCTCAAACGAGCCGTCATCTTCTATATGAACGTTGCGGAGGTGCGCAAAATGTATTCTGCCCTGAGCGGCATACTTTGCGGCGAGCCTGACCATATCATTCTTTTTTGAACAGCCGAGCGAGCCCGTGCAGAGCGTCAGTCCGTTTGCAAGCGACGGAACGAGCGAGAACATTCTGTCCAGATTTTCCTCGCAGGTGATAATTCTCGGAAGTCCGAAAATCGGATACGGCGGATCGTCCGGATGGATTGCGAGCTTGATGCCGACCTCCTCCGCTACGGGTATTGCTTTTTTGAGGAAGTATTCAAGGTTGTTCCAGAGCCCCTCCTCGCCGATTGCCTTATAAGCGTCAATAAGCGAGCGGATCTCCGCTTTTGTATAACTGTCGTTCCAGCCGGGAAGGCTGAGGTCTCCCTCTGCCGGATTGAGCGTTTTCAGATCCTCAAAAAACATTGCAAGCGACGTTGACCCGTCCTTGTTTTTATATTTGAGATTGGTTCTCGTCCAGTCGAAAACGGGCATAAAATTATAGCATACAACTTTGATTCCCGCCTCTGCGCACACGCGCATATCCTTACAGAAAAGGTCGATGAATTTATCTCTGTCGGGCGTGCCGAGCTTTATCTCCTCGCACACGGGTATCGACTCGATGACTTCAAACTCAAGTCCGTTCTTTTCACATTCGCGACGGATTTTCAGCAAATCCTCAAGTCTCCATTCTTCCCCCGCCGCAACTTCATAGTCTGCGGAGCAGATACCCGTCATTCCCGGTATCTGAGAAATATATTCAAGCGGGACAATGTCGTTTCCCGCCGACCAGCGAAATATCATTTTCATAATTTTTCCCCCGATATTTGTTTTTTATAATTCTATCACAAGCGACGGAAAGTTTCAAGCATAAATGCGGTGAAAATGCAGAGTTTTCCCCGGTCATCTTCTCTTATAGATCAAAAGCTCCGGCTGGCTGCCGTCAACGCTGAAACTGCAAACAAGAATAAATCCCATATCGGCGACAACGCCGTAGCAAACGCCCATATCGGCAAATTCGATCTGTGTACCAAGATAAATGTTTTTGTCGTCGAGAAGTTTTACCGTTCCACCGCTCGGAATCGGATATTCAAGATTCACAATAGCGCCGGAAAGCTCATTAAGCCTGTCGACCAAAGGAAGTCCTTCGCCATTCAAAAGTCCGTTTATTTCGCCGAGCAATTTGTTTTTAAATTCGTCATAAGCGGCTCCGCCTCCGGTTTTTATGTATTCTGCAGCGACACATCTGCCGCCGAATGGACGCCCGCAAGTCGCCTCGCACCCTTTACATTCATCCTTCATTTGACATTCGTCACAGTTTATTCCGCATAATGATTTCATTATTTTCTCTCCTGCCGTTTCGATTGATGTATATCGTATGATATTTGTAGCACATCACGCACGGTTTGTCAATGAGATTTTCCGTCATCTCCGAACAATCCGTCGGGGGTTGATTTTTTCCGTCACATATGATACAATTTATACACTTACCGCAAGCGGAGGTGGAAAATATGTCGCAGATAACAAAGCGCGCGCTGGAACAGTCGCTCAAAAATCTTCTTCTCAAAAAACCGCTGACAAAAATAACGATAAACGATATCGCCGAGGATTGCGGAATAAACCGCATGACGTTTTATTATCATTTCAAGGACATATATGACCTTGTCGAATGGTCGTGCATGGAGGACGCCCGCAAGGCGCTTGAAGAAAAGAAAACATATGACACATGGCAGCAGGGACTTTTGCAGATATTTGACGCCGTGCGCCAAAACAAACCGTTTATAATGAATGTTTACCGTTGCGTTCATCAGGAGCAGGTTGAAAAATTTCTTTCGCCGCTTGTCGACTCGCTCTTGCGCGGCGTTATAAACGAAGAATCCGCCGGTATGACCGTCCGCGATGAGGACAAGGACTTTATCGCGCAGGTATATTCATATGTTTTCATCGGCATAATGCTGGACTGGATAAAAAACGATATGCGAGGCGAGCCGGAAGTTATAGTCGAAAAGCTGGCAACTCTTGTAAAAGGGTCAATCTCCTCCGCACTCGGACGGTTCAAGGTCTGATTTTTATCATTTGGGACAGTCTGATAAAATTTTATACAATTCATTCTCCCCTGATTGAAATTTTGTCAGGGGAGTTTTTCTGTCTATTGTAAAACCTCGCGGAGCGGGTATAATAAAGTCACAAAATAAAAAAACAAACCACCGAGGAGGTTTTGATTATGTATTATTCAGCAGGAACTTATGAATCATTCGCGCGCCCCGAAAAGCCGAAGGACGCCGATAAAAAATCGGCTTATATAATCGGCACCGGTCTTGCCGGACTTTCCGCGGCGTTCTATCTCGTCCGTGACGGTCAGGTCAAGGGCGAACACATTCATCTTCTTGAAAAGCTCGATCTTGCGGGCGGCAGCTGCGACGGTCGCAAGGACATAACAAAGGGATTCTTCATGCGCGGCGGCAGAGAAATGGACAACCATTTTGAATGTATGTGGGATATGTTCAGAGACGTACCGTCGATTGAAACGCCCGGAGTATCCGTGCTTGACGAATATTATTGGCTCAACAAGCACGACCCGAACTATTCCCTCTGCCGCGCGACTGTAAACCGTGGCGAGGACGCTCACACAGACAAAAAATTCGCCCTTGACAAGGAATCCGCAATGGCGCTTTCAAAGCTCTTCATCACACCCGAAAAGGATCTTGAAGGTAAAAAGATTTCCGAAGTGCTTCCCGAATCGTTCTGGCAGACGAACTTCTGGCTCTATTGGCAGACGATGTTCGCTTTCCAGCGTTGGTCAAGTGCGCTCGAAATGAAACGTTATCTTTGCAGATACGTTCATCATATCGACGGACTTCCCGATTTCAGCGCACTCCGCTTTACAAAGTACAATCAGTACGAAAGCATGATTCTTCCGCTTGTGAAATATCTTGAAAGTCACGGCGTGAAGATCGAATACGGTATTGACGTCAAAAACGTTATAATCGAGTCCGAGGGCGAAAAGAAGGTCGCAAAGCAGATCGTTTATGAAAAAGACGGCGAAAGACAGACGATCGACCTCATCGAGGATGACCTCGTATTCATCACAAACGGCTGTTGCACAGACACTTCATGCTACGGCGATCAGACCCACGCCCCCGATCTTTCCGGCATAGAAAACGGCAAGGGCGAGTCATGGGATATGTGGAAGGCGATCGCCGCTCAGGCGCAGCACGGCGAGTTCGGCAATCCCGACGCATTCTGCAGCGACACAGACGCAACAAACTGGATGAGCGCAACCGTTCAGACATCGGACGAAGAAGTAATCCGTCACATAATGAACATCTGCAAGCGTGACCCGCGCGAAGGAAAGGTCACAACGGGCGGCATTGTCACCGTAAAGGACAGCACGGACAACTGGTATCTCTCCTGGACGATAAACCGTCAGCCGCAGTTCCGCTCGCAGGACAGAAGCACGGTACTTGTGTGGCTTTATTCTCTCAATACAAACAAGGAAGGCAACTATGTAAAGAAGGCTATGAGAGATTGCACGGGCGAGGAAGTCTGCCGCGAATGGCTTTATCACATCGGCGTACCGGATGACAGAATCGAAGAGCTTGCAAAGAACGCCTGCAACACAACAACCTGCTATATGCCTTATATAAACGCGTTCTTCCAGCCGAGAAAGGAATCCGACAGACCGAAGGTCGTTCCGGACGGCGCCGTCAACTTCGCGTTCCTCGGTCAGTTTGCGGAAACTCCCCGCGACACCATCTTCACAACGGAATATTCCATCCGCACGGGTATGGAAGCGGTTTATACCCTTCTCGACGTCGATCGTGGCGTGCCCGAGGTATGGGGCAGCAAATATGACGTCCGCGAGCTTCTCCGCGCCTGCTATTACGCAATAGACAAAAAGCCGATAACCGACGTAAAGCTCAGCTTCGGCGAAAAGGAATTGCTCAAAGTGGTTATGAAAAAGATCAAAGGAACCGATGTCGAGCTTCTCCTCCGTGAAAGCGGACTTATAAAATAATAAAATAAAAAAGCCCCGCCTTTGCGACTGCAAAGGCGGGGCACAGTTTTGCAAACGCATTGTTTTTCAAACGTCAAAAATTCCCACTTATAAAACCGTATCAGACGAAAATAATAATAGCGGACAAAGCAAGAAATTGCCGCGTCCGGAAAAGGCGTTTCAAAGGGCGATGTCTTCGGACGCGCAATATGAAAATGCCGCAAAACAATTAAAATTTATCAGGAGAACAATAAAGATGGCAAGCAACAAATCTCTCGTTCCCGAAGCTAAGGAAGCCCTCAGCAGATTCAAGATGGAAGCTGCCGGCGAAGTCGGCGTAAATCTTAAGCAGGGCTACAACGGCGACCTTACTGCTAAGCAGGCAGGCTCCGTAGGCGGTCAGATGGTTAAGAAAATGATCGAGTCTTACGAGAATTCGATTAAAACAAAGTAAGAAATAACAAATCTGTACCTTGAATAAAAATCCCCCGAAAAATTTTTCGGGGGATTTTTTTCGGGTGAATAAATGCGGAAAACGTCGGCAAGAATATAAAAAACAAAATTTACATAAACCAAAGGAGAAACAAAAATGAAATTCATCGCAATATTTACATCACTCGTCCTCTGCATATGTATGATATGCTCCTTCGTCACGCTTGAAAACGACAATATTTATAAGGATACCGTCCGCCTGCATATAATCGCCGAGTCGGACAGTGCACCCGACAGAATGCTCAAGCTGTCCCTGCGGGACAAAATGACGGATTACCTTTCCGCTCTTGCGGAAAATGCGGAAAGCGCAGACGAGGTTGTACGTATTATCGGAGAAAATGTCGACCAAATAAGAAAATTTGCCGATGACGCACTTGCAAGTCTCGGCTCGGACGCAAAAACGGAAGTCGTTCTTTCGAATGAATATTATCCGAGCAAAAATACGGAAAATATCAGGCTTCCCGCGGGAACATATACCTCTCTGAGAATAAAAATCGGCAAAGCCGAAGGGCATAACTGGTGGTGCGTGCTTTATCCCCAGCTTTCCAAAGGCGCAGCAACCGTCGACGACGCACTTATAAAAACAGGCTTTTCCTCCGAACAAATCGAGCTTTTGACGGGTAACGACAGAATAAAATACAAGCTCCGCTTCAAAATTCTTGAAATTTTCGGATAAAAAAGATAAACCGCTGCGCGGAGATAAGAGATAAGAGAGAAGAGCGAAGAGAAAAGGTGCGGCAGAGCCGCGGATTGATTAAAAAAACAGAGATGAGAAATCACCTCTGTTTTTTAGTTGTAAAGTCTGTATAAAACAATTATTGAAGTTTTTTGCAAAGTACACCTCATCCGTCAGCCTGCGGCTACCACTTTCTCCCACTGGAGAAGGCTGAATGAGCCTCCCCTGTGTAAGGGATTTGCAAGTATGCGAAGCATGCTTGCAGGCCTCGCCGAGAGGGGTTCGGATTTCGCCTCCCCTGTGTAAGGGGAGGGGGACCACGAAGTGGTGGAAGGGTTGTAAAAACAATCCCTCAGTCGGCTTGCGCCGACAGCTCCCTTTACACAAAGGAGCCTAAAAACTTTGCACATACTCCCCGATAACTGAAGTTTCTTTTGCAAAAGTACACCTCATCCGTCAGCCTGCGGCTGCCACCTT
>JAHAZT010000052.1 GCA_018383975.1 Eubacteriales bacterium
CCGGTGTTCACTTACAATGAGGAAAAAGGTCTGTTCACGGGTACATATAAGGGGCATTTCGTTACATTGAGAATTATCGAAAACACGAAACCAGAAAATCCAATCAAATCATGGACGGAAACAATCACGATAAGTCGTCAGAACGGGGAAACCGAGGTGAGCGTGAAGGTTACCGAGAAAGACGGAAACAAGACTCGTATCGTCACAAGCTGGACGAATGGTTCTGTCATATAACGGAGGACTTTTTCAAATGGCGCTTGTTTATACGTTTGCCGTGATTTACGGGCTTTGCATAGGGTCGTTTCTCAACGTGGTCATATACCGTCTGCCGAGGAATATGAACCTTGCTTTCCCGGGGTCACATTGCACAAATTGCGATTATTCGCTTCGTTGGTATGACAATATACCTGTTATTTCTTATATAATTCTCGGCGGTAAGTGCCGGAAATGCAAGGCGCATATCAGCTTTCGGTATACGGCTGTTGAAATTCTCAATGCCGTTCTGTGGACGCTTTCCGCGGCGGTTTTCTGGAAAAGGAGTCCGCTTTATGCGATAGCGGTCGCGCTGTTCTGTTCAATTCTGATATGCATAGCATTTATTGATCTTGAAACAATGTACATACACGACATTCTTGTTCTGACGCTGCTCGTGCCCGCCGTCATGGCGACGATATCGGGCATCGGCGGAAACGTATGGTCGCATCTTATAGGAATGGGTGTTGGCGGCGGATTTTTTCTTTTTATATTTCTGCTTGCAAGGCTCGTATTCAAAAAGGACGGACTCGGCGTCGGGGATATTCTTCTCATGGCTGCGTCGGGTGCATTCCTCGGCTGGAAAGCGCTTATGGTCGCGATTTTCATTGCGAGCATTGTGGGGTGCGTCGTGCTTGTGCCGATTCAGTTGTGCGGCAAAAAGGAGAAGTTTTCGGAGTATCCTTTTGCACCGTTCCTCTGTATGGGAACGGTCGCGGCTGTCTTTGTGACAGAGCCGCTTTTGTCGTGGTATCTGAGTCTTTTCGCAATTTAATTTCGTTTATCCCACAAAAGAAAGGGGCTATATATGCAAAAATATAAATATACGGCGGTGGACATGAATAAGAGAAAATTCAAGGGACAGTTCCTTGCCGAAAATGAAGACGATCTGCGTCTTCAGCTGTCGAGGCAGAAGCTTTATCTGATAAAAGCCGTCCCGATATCGAGCAAACCGCCGTCTGCTTTCTTCACCGTGTCCGGCAAGGTGAAAACGAAGGAGCTGACAACGTTCTGCCGTCAGTTTGCCATCATGATAAACTCCGGCATCTCCATTATAGACAGTCTTGCAATACTTCGCGGGCAGTCGTATTCAAGGTATTTCAAGAGCGTCATAAGCATGGTTTATGACGACGTCAAGGTCGGAGTACTTCTTTCAAAGGCAATGGAAAAGCACAAAAAGGTGTTCCCGCAGTTCTTCACGAGCATGACGTACGTCGGAGAACAGAGCGGTATGCTTGACGAAGTTCTCATTTCCATCGCCGATTATTACGAAACGGACGCAAAAATAAAGAGCAAAACAAAGAGCGCAATGATATATCCCATATTCCTTGCGATTCTTATGCTCGCAATAGTTGTGCTCATGGTTGCATTTGTCATACCGACATTTGAAAAAGCGCTTGCTGAGCTTGATGTTGAAATGCCGCCATTGACCGTTGCCATTATGAACATAAGCCATTGGTTTATCGAAAACTGGAAATATCTCGTCATAGGCGTTGCGGGACTGGTGCTTATAATTGTTCTCATAGGACGCACGAGATGGGGAAGATATTTTTATGATACGATTGCTCTTCGCGCACCGATTATCGGCAAGGTTCGCGAAGCGCTCATAAGCGCAAGATTTGCGCGCGGATTCGGACTGCTTATAACGAGCGGTATGGACGTTGTTGACGCAATGGGTGTTATTGTGGCGGTTCTCGGAAACAAGAACGTTGAAAAGCGATTCCTTCTCGCAACGAACGATGTCAAAGAGGGTCAAAGCCTTACATCCGCGCTTTCCAAATACAAGCTCTTTCCGACGATGCTCATACAGATGGTTTCCGTCGGCGAAAAGACGGGCAGCGTGGACAAGGTGCTCTTGCAGTCATGCACTTATTTTGACAGTCAGGCGGAAAGATTGCTCTCCGCAATGACAACGCTCCTGCAGCCTGTAATGCTTGTAATTATGGGCGTAACGGTCGGTCTGCTTTTCTACGCCATATATTCACCGATGATTTCAATTATGCAAATGCTGTAAAATAATGTCGGAGGACAGAAATTAAATGAATCTTAATTTTGAGATACTGCAATTTTTTGTATATAAAAGAATTATAAAAAAGAAGGATTTCAATAATATTCTTGCCGAGGCGGAACGCCTGAAAATGCCTGTTGAAAGGTATCTTCTTGCGCAGAACATATGCAACGAAATTACCGCTCTTGACGCTCTCGGCGAGTTTTTTGAAATGCCGTATGTCCAGATGGACATGCTTGAAGTTGACAAGGAGCTGCTTTCCAGATTCGATCTGACATTTTTGCGGACGAAGAAAATAGTTCCTGTCACGATAGACATAAACGGAACGCTGATAGTTGCGTGCGCAAGACCGTTCGACCTTTCGTCGATCTCCGTTCTTTCAACCGTTTATCAGGGAAATATTGAATATATTCTTGTCCCGCCGACGCAGATTGACGTGTTCATAGACGGCGAGCTTGCAATACGTTCCACAACGGTTGCCCTGAAAAACATAAACGAAAGCAACGACGCGCAGATAATAAAGAGAGGAATGTCCAACGGCGAAGCAAAGATAGAGTCAAACGAGGACGTTATCAATGCGCCGACTGTACGTCTTGTGGATTCGATAATCAAAGAGGCAATTCCGTTCAGAGCTTCGGATATTCATATCGAGCCGTTCGAGACTTACGTTACCGTTCGTTACCGTATAGACGGAAGACTGAGCGAGCGTGCGCGCTTCAATATTGATTCTTTCCCCGCAATTGCGGCGCGTGTAAAGATAATGGCGGGAATAAACATTGCGGAGAGACGTATACCTCAGGACGGAAGAATAAACCTCACAATCAACGGAACGGATTACGACTTCCGTGTGTCCACGCTTCCGACGGTTTACGGCGAAAAGTTCGTTATACGTATCCTTGATAAGAGCGCGTTCAACCTTTCCAGAACGGAACTTGGATTTACGCAGGCGGCAAACAAAATCGTTGATAAGATGATTGCTCGTCCGCACGGAATAATCGTTATGTCGGGACCTACGGGTTGCGGTAAAACGACGACGCTTTATGCGCTCCTCCGTGAAATAAACAAGCCTGATATAAACATCGTAACGGTTGAAGACCCTGTCGAGTATACAATGCCGGGAATAAATCAGGTAAACGTAAATACAAAAGCCAATATGACATTCGCAACGGCGCTCCGCTCCATTATGAGACAGGACCCCGACGTTATAATGATAGGCGAGGTGCGAGACGAAGAAACGGCGCAGATTGCCATCAGAGCGGCTATTACGGGACACCTCGTTTTCTCAACGATTCATACGAATGACGCTCCCGGCGTGCTTACGCGTCTTACGGATATGGGCGTTTCAAACTATTTCGTTGCGGACGCACTTATCGGCGTTATTTCGCAGAGACTTGTAAAGAGGCTTTGCCCCGTATGCAAGCATAAGGCAAAGACAACTCCTCTTGAAATGAAGATGCTCAAGCTCGACGAGCCCGTAACGATATGTCGTCCGAAGGGATGCCAGTTCTGCAACGGAACGGGGTACAGGGGCAGAATTGCGGTGCACGAGATTATGTATCTCAATGAGAAAATAAGAGAAGCGCTCGCAACGGATATTTCCGCCGAACAGCTCAGAGAGCTTGTGAGGGAGAACGGAATGAGGTCCATGTGGGAAAACTGCCGCGACTACGTTCTTCGCGGCATCACAAGTGTTCACGAGCTTATGGCGCTTTATATGGAATAAAGCCCGCCGACGCACGAAAAATCAACTGCATTTAAGGAGACTTTATACCGATGAATTCCGAAGCACTTCATTCATCATGCCGTACGGCAACGCCGGAGAGACGCATGGCGTGCGATGACCGCGATATATCTTTTTCGGAAAAGAACGAAAATGCCGGAAGCGCAATAATCCGTTATATAGACATTGCCAGAGAAACGGGCGCGTCGGACCTGCACCTCAAAGCTGCCGCCAAGCCCGCAATCCGTGTAGCCGGCGAAGTTGTTTTTCTGGATGAGCCTGTCATGAATGACGAAGAAATACTTTCGTTTCTCCGCGATTATACATCCGTTGACACGGAGCGTCTGATATCGGACGCTCAGGCTCTGGACTTTGCCGTGACGCTGGAAGGCGTCAGACTGAGGGGCAACGCATACAAGGATTATCGCGGCATAAATGTGGCGTTCCGCCTTCTGACGATTGCAAATCAGGATTTTGAAACCCTCGGCATACCGGAAATACTGAAATCAATCGCCATGAAGCGCAGCGGGCTTGTGCTTATCACAGGTCCCACGGGAAGCGGCAAAACGACAACGCTCACGTGTGTTATCGAATATATAAACGCATTGAAGCATGCGCACATAATCATGCTTGAAGACCCGATAGAATTTATACACTCAAACGATAAATGCATTATTTCTCAGCGGGAAATCGGGAAAGATACTCCGTCCTTCGGCGACGCCATAACAGAGGCAATGCGCGAGGATCCGGATATTATAATGGTTGGCGAAATGCGTGACAGGGAAAGCATAGAGACTGCTTTGCGAGCGGCGGAAACGGGACACCTTGTGTTCTCGACGCTTCACACAAAGGGCGCGGTCAACTCAATTTCCAGAATTGTGGACGTTTTTCCCGTTGAGCAGCAGGCGCAAATAAGAACGCAGCTCGGAATGTCGCTTCTGGCGGTTGTTTCGCAGCAGCTTCTTCCCGGAATGAAGTCCGGAAAGCGTCATCTGGCGACGGAGGTTCTTATCGCAAATGATGCAATCCGCAGCATGATAAAGCAGAACAAACTGCATATGGTTGCAAGCACGATACAGATCTCGAAAAACGAGGGAATGTACACAATGAAAAGCTCGCTTGAAAAGCTGCTTGACGAGGGAATCATCTCGCAGGACACATTTTACGCTTATCAGATATAAAATTTTTAAGATTGCATAATTACAAAGAGTATAAAAATGAAATACGGAAAAAAGGCATTCACAATTGTTGAGGTTATTGTTGCGTTGGCTGTGATTGCAATTCTTGCGGCCGTGCTTATTACGGCTTACACAAGTCTTGTGCAGAAGGCGAGTCTTTTGGCAGATGAGCAGACTGTAAAAAACATGAATACGGCATTGGCGACATATCAGATACTTTACGATGCTCCGTCGGATTCCGACGGAGCGATATCGTTTCTTGCGGAATCCGGATTTGATGTCTGCATGAAACCGAAAACCGAAAATTGCGCTTTTTATTTGATTTCGGGCGAAAATCGCGTGGTGCTTGTTAAGCTTGCAAACGACGGTAGAACGCCAGAAAAAATTATTTTCGGCGCATATCCGCCCGATAAATATGAAAATAATCTCCCGAGCGGAAGGGAATGGCTGAATATTGCAACCGAAGACGCCGGACAAATTCCTCTGCTCGTAAGCGATGCATGGACTGTCGAAAACGGAATACTGAAATGCGACGGCGTTGCTTACACGGGTAATTCCGCTTCCGGAGAGGGCAAGAAGGGCTTTTATTACAAGGACGGTGTTCTTGCGGACGGAGCTGTCGGCGGATATACCTTCAGCGACGGTATGCTTGTCATCACGGACAGGCTTATTGAGGGAACAAATGTCACCTCGGACGGCACCGTCGGAAAGAGAAACACAATTCATCGTTTCAATGAGGACATGATTGACAAAGATTACATAACCGATATGCTTATCGTAAAGCTGAACGATATTTCATCTGCGGAGTATGCCGTTGACGCAAAGGACTACGGGATTTTGTCCGCAAGGGTTGTTGTGCCTTTTCATAATCTGTTCCGCAAAACCGGCTGGACAGCAGATGACCGGATGTCTCTTATAAACGAAAAAGCCAAGCTGCTTTTTGACAGGGAAAACGAGTGTCTGCTGAAAAGAAATGACTTTTTCTATCCGTCAGACCTTATAAACGACGTCGGAATGTATCTGCCGCGAGTAAATTTCAATTCCGAATTCACCGATTACCTCAACCTGATAGGATATAATGTTCTGCGCGGGGATATTGATTACGACAGCGCCGTCTCCGCATATATATCACGATTCGGAGGTGCCGGAAAAGCCTTGCCGCTGACCTTTGCGCAATATCTTGAGCTGAAATACGCAAAAGGAATCAACGTTATGAAAATGTCCGACGGGACGTTTACAACGGGTAAGCCGGCATCGCTGACGTTTGATTCGGACAGCAATCGCGTAAAACGAGGAAACTCGTATGCCGTACATATCAAGGATGGCTATATAGGGCTCAACCTTGATGAGAAAGGAAATCTCTACCTTGACGGAACCGCCACGGGCTTTGATAAGTATAGTGCGTCTGTCGATGGAGAATTTATATCTGAAAACGGCAAGATCACTGCTTTCAGACTGAAACATTCAGATGCGAATGTTAAAATAAACGGTCGTCCGAAAAAATTATCATCCGTTTATAATATAACTCCTGACGGTTTGTTCAGTTTTAAGTGGACAAATACAAAATCGTTTTCGATAAAAGTGACCTATACCGACGACGGCACGGCGAGGCTTTGTATGAAAGTGAATAACAACGAAGCATGGGCGGAATGGACGCCGCCGGTCGAAGGCGATACGATACCCGTCGGCAAGGACGGTACTCTTGAGCTTGACGCATACGGGCTCACCGGAGATATTGTCGGCTGCCTTGACGCGGACGGAAGAAAGCGCCTTATATCGGAGGTTTTCGGCACCGACGTTCGCACGGAAAGCGATTATGTGCATTGCGAGCCTGCCGTCGCGGAGGCATATCTGAAAGCAATGATATTATCGAGCGTTGTAAATGTGAACGGAACGGACTATTCTTACGAAAGTGACGGAACTATTGACATAATGCCGTCCGTAAAAGCCGGAACGAACGGGAAAATCGTTGTGTCATTTCCCGATGTCGGAAGGGTGGATATGCCTTGTCCCGACGCAATATTTATTCTTGCCGCGAACAGATGATGTTTTAATCAATCGTAATAAAAAATGCTTTCCCATGAAAATTCGGGAAAGCATTTTTGTTTTTTGAGATGAGTTACGGGCGCGTTTTTACCGTTTTTATCAGCACCGCGGAGGCAAGTCCGACAAGCACTCCCGCAAGCACGGCCGAAACGGAGAGGACTACAAGATAATAGCCTATTTCCGCCGCGCCGAGCATAATAATCGCGCAGAGAACCTGCCCGACATTGTGCATAACCGCCCCGGCAACGCTTACGCCGACAGGGGAAAACAACGTCGATTTTTTGAGAAGTATCATAACGGTTAAACTCAAAATTGCGCCGCAGGCACTGTAAATAAAGGAAGTGACCGTGCCGAAGAGCAGAGCGGAAAGAGCCACCCTTATAACGGAAATGAGTGCGGCACTCTTGCCGTCGATTGAATAAAGCGCGAAAATGACGGCGATATTGGCAAGTCCCATCTTAATTCCGGGGACGGCGGAATATATCGGCGGAAGAAGGAATTCTATATACGAAAGAATAATTGCGGCAGATGCCAGAACTCCGATGAGAACGAGTTTTTTCGTATTCACTTTCACGATACCGCATCCACCCCCTCGCCGGAAACGATTTTTATAACGGTTTTGTTCGGCAGACATGTTATCGCCTCTCCGGCATAGCGGATTTTTCTGTGATGCACGCAGATTTTATCCGGACACGATGCGTCTGAGATAAAGGCATAACCGTTTTCTATGACGAGGACGTTCGTCCCGCCGTTTTCAAGGGCGACCGTCACATTTTCGGAAAGAGAATATCGCGCCGTCTCCTTGCCGTTCTGCACAACGGAGACATAACCGCCTTCCTTGCGGAAAGCGCACAATATAAGCGCGACAATCGCCGTCGCAAGCAGTACGGCGGATATGAGGATAATATCGTTTCTTAATTTCTTGTTTTTCATGATTTTACAGATTTGCCCGCACAGCTGTGCGGGCATTTTTTATTTGTGGGCTCCGAGGAAGGAACCGACTTTTATGCAACCGACGGGGCAGTTGTCGGCGCAGATACCGCACCCCGTGCATTTTTGAGAATCAACTTCGGCAAGATTGTCACGCACGACAATTGCCTGTTCCGGACAGAGTTTTTCGCACTTTTTACAACCGATACAGCCGCTGACACATTCTTTGCGGACGGTCGCGCCTTTCTCTCTGTTTGAGCAGAAAACAACCGTCTGAATAATATCCGGAACGAGAGAAATTATGTGTTTCGGGCAGGCACGCACGCACATTCCGCATCCTATGCAGAGGGTTGTGCTGACGTGAGCAATACCGTCCTCAATGCAGATTGCGTTGCTTTTGCAGACCGCTTTGCAGTCGCCGAAGCCGAGACAGCCGAAAGAGCATTTTCCCGTACCGCCGTAAAGCAGATTTGCCGCCGCGCAGGTTTCAATGCCTTCATAGATTTCTTTTCTTTCCGTCGACTTGCAGTCGCCGCCGCAATGGACTATTGCCACTTTTTCAATGACGTCCGTAAATTCAACGCCGAGCACCTCCGCGAGCTTTTTTGCAACGGCGTCCGCTCCGGGAATACAAAGGTTGACCTCCGCATCGCCTTTTACAAGTGCCGCCGCATAACCGTCACAGCCTGTATAGCCGCAGGCACCGCAGTTGACGCCCGGCAGGCAAGCGCGGACGGCTTCCTTTTTTTCATCGACTTTTACAGCCATAAAATGAGAGGCAAGCGCAAGCACGATTCCGCATATGAGCCCGATTCCCGAAACGACGGCAACGGCAATAAGAATATTATAAAGCATGGCAGTCTCCTTTCAGGCAAAGAGATTTTCAACTATTCCCGCAAATCCGAAAAAGGAAAGGGAAACGATTGAAGCGGCGATGAGCGTCGCGGGCAAGCCTTTGAAGCACTCGGGCGCGTCACAGTTTTCAATGCGTGAACGAACGCCGGAGAAAAGCACCATCGCGAGCAGAAATCCGAGACCGCAACCGAGCGAGCTCACCATTGATTCAAGGAAGTTGTATCCGTCGGTTATGTTCTGAATTGTGACGCCGAGAACGGCGCAGTTCGTTGTTATGAGCGGCAGATATATTCCGAGGCTTCTGTGGAGCGACGGAATGAACTTTTTCAGAACAATTTCAATAAACTGAACGAGTGCCGCAATTACGAGAATGAAAACTATTGTTTGCAGATATCCGAGACCGAGACGATCGAGGACAAACTTTTGTATCGGGTAGGTTACTGCTGTCGAAACAAGCATAACGAATATGACGGAAAGTCCCATTCCCGTTGCCTGATCGAGCTTTTTTGAAACGCCGAGAAACGGGCATATGCCGAGGAATTTGGAGAGAACGTAGTTATTGACGAGTACGCTTGACATAAGGATGACTATGAGCGTCTTAAACATTGTCTTTCTCCTTTCCGCCGCAAGAGGAATGTGTGCAGACTGCGGCGGAAGGGCAACCCTCGCATCCGAAATCTTTCTTCTTTATGGCTTTTCCTTTTGTGATTTTGTTGACAACGGCAATTAAGATTCCGAAAACGAGGAAGCCTCCGGGAGCCATTGTCAGTATCGGGATTGAATAATCGGATATGACGGGAATTTTTATCCCTGCCCACGTTCCGGAGCCGATGATTTCTCTTATCGACGACATAACGAGCAGGGCAAGCGTAAATCCGAGTCCCATTCCCGCACCGTCGAGAGCCGACTCGCCGACGGTATGCTCGCGGGCGAACATTTCGGCTCTTCCGAGAATAATGCAGTTTACGACTATCAGCGCAAGATATATTCCGAGAAGCTCATAAAGTTCCGGAAGAAAAGCGTTCATCAGCATTGAAACAACCGTGACAAACGCCGCGATTATGACGATATAGCAAGGAATTCTGACCTTGTCCGGAATGATTTTTCTCATTGCCGAGATAGCCATGTTGGAGCAGATGAGAACAGCCGTTGCGGCAAGTCCCATACTGACCGCGCCGATTACGCTTTTTGTTGTTGCAAGGGTCGGGCAGGTGCCGAGTACAAGCACAAATACGGGATTTTCTCTGAGGAGACCCGCAAGAAAAATCGAAAGCTTATTCTTTTTCATTTTGCCGCTCCTTTCAGAATGTCGAACGCGGAGAGCGCGTCCTTCAGAGCCTTTTTATAGTTTGCCGTGGTTTTCGTCGCTCCGGAAACGGAGTCGACGGAGTCGACGGTGCCTTTGTCCGCGCCGAGGAAAAGCTCCCCGTATGTTTTTTCGTTTCCGAGCGTTTCTCCGCTTGAAACGCACGTCGCGCCGGTGATTTTTCCGTTTGAGTCAATCCCGCACATTATCGTAAGTCCCGCGGAATAGCCAGTTGTGACGAGCTTGAAAACGTAGCCGCCGCCGTCCTCGGAATAGATTTCTTTGATTGTATCCGCAAGGCCGTCCGGTGCAGTTTCGATTTTTTTGAAATTTTTTCCGTCCGGCATTACGACGAGCAGCGATTTTTCAACCTTTTCGTTTTCGCTCTTTTCGATGAGCGGTGCCGTGAACGAGTTGACCGCCGCAAGAATTGCGGAAGCTACAAGACATATGGCAAGCAGTACGATTACACTTTTTACAGAGTCCTTCATGCTTTGTCACCTCCCAACGGCTTTTTTCTTGTCAGCTTTTCAATGTAAGGGGTGAGGATGTTCATAAGGAGTATCGCATATGAAACGCCTTCGGGAAGGGAACCCCATATGCGTATAACGGACGTTATAAATCCCGCGCCGATGCCGAATACAACCTTTCCCATTGTGTTTGTCGGCGTTGTGGAATAGTCTGTTGCCATAAATATTGCGCCGATAAAGAGTCCGCCGAGGAGGGTATGATAAAGGGCGGTCTTGGGGTCGCCGGTGAAAATAAGTATAAAAATGAAGGTCGAAGCGATGAATGCAACCGGCGTATGCCAGCTGATAACGCGCTTTATCATGAGATAAAGTCCGCCTATGACGAGCGCGACCACACACGTTTCGCCGATTGCACCGGCTCTTTTTCCGAGGAGCATATCAATAATTGACGGAAGCTCTCCCTTTGCGGTTCCTTCGAGAATTACGAGCGGTGTTGCGGAGGAAACGGCGTCAACGCCTTTCGGAGTCGCTGTTGCCGCAACGGTTTTGGAAAATGCTATTATCATAAACACCCTTGCCGTAACGGCAGGATTTGCAAAATTCTGTCCGATACCGCCGAATATGCATTTTACGATGATTATCGCAAATACCGCGCCGACGGCAACCTGCCATAAGGGCATTGTCACGGGGAGGCTGAGAGCGAGAATAAGTCCCGACACAACGGCACTGAGATCATAAATCGTAATCTCGCGTTTGCATGCAAGACAGAAGAGAAGCTCTGCCAGTACTGCCGCCGCAACACTTGTCAGTATAACCAGAAGTGACCTTGCACCGAATATCAGGCAGCCGGCAACAGCCGCGGGCAAAAGCGCGATTATCACGTCCAGCATAATTTTCTGCGTTGTCACTCCGCTGTGAATATGGGGCGAAACGGATACTTTAAGCTTATTCATTTTCCGCTTTCCTCCTTTGCTTTTGCCTGTTTTTTGGCAATGTAGTCGCGCAGAGTTGCCTTTGCAAGCTTATTCGTCTGCACAAGGGGACGCTTTGCGGGACATATATAAGAGCAACAGCCGCATTCCATACAGAGATTGACCTGCAATTTTTCGAGCTGTTCGCCGCTTCCAGCCGTATATGCCTTTTCTATTTCCGTCGGCACGAGACCGATGGGACAATGGTTTACGCACCTGCCGCAATGTATGCATGCGGTCGTTTTCGGAGCGGTCGATTCCGCATTTCCGAAGGCGAGAATTGCGTTTGTGTTTTTCAGAACGGGAGCGTCTGCCGATGGGACGGAAATTCCCATCATCGGCCCGCCGTAAAGAATTTTTTCCGATTCTTCCGAAAATCCGCCGCAGAATTCAAAAACGTCCGCAAGGGAAGTGCCGATGGGAACGATTAAATTTTTCGGCTCTTTGACGGCTCCGCCGTCGACGGTCACGCATTTTTTTACAAGCGGCATACCGGTTTTTATATATTCGGCAATTTCAGCCGCCGTCGTGCAGTTGCAGACAATACAGCCGACGTCCGCCGGAAGCTTGCCGGCAGGGACAATTTTGCCCGTGGTGTTGTATATCAGCACCTTTTCCGCGCCCTGCGGATATGACGACGGAAGAACCTTAACTGTTATATCATCGTCGCCCGCCGTCAGTTTTTTCATATTTTCAATGGCTTCTTTTTTGTTTTTCTCAATGCCGATAATGACTTTTTTAATACCGATGAAATTTTTCATCAGCCCGATGGCTTCGACTATATCTTCACCTTTTGAGAGCAGCGTGACGCTGTCGCTTGTGATATAAGGTTCACATTCGGCACCGTTTATAATCAGCGTATCGACGCCTTCCTTTGCGTCGAGCTTGACGTAAGTCGGAAAGCCCGCACCGCCGAGACCGACAATGCCGCTCGCTTTGACGGCGGCGATAAAGTCCTCTTTTGTATTTATGACGGGCGGCGTGACGCTTTCGTGCTTTTCCATAAGCCCGTCCGATTCTATTGTTACAGCCGGAACGTATGCGCCGGACGATATGAGAACATTGTCTATTTTTTTCACCGTTCCCGATATGCTTGCGTGTACGGGAGAGGAGATGAAACCGTTCTGCTCGGCAATAAGCTGACCGACCCTGACGCTGTCACCGATTTTTACAATCGGAACGGCGGGCTTACCTATATGCATGGAGCAGAGAAGAGTCACACTTTTCGGAGGGGGCATTTCCTTCGGCACGGAAAGGTATGTATTCTTTCTGTGCGGAACGCGAACGCCTTTGAGCATTTTCAACATTTTGTCACTCCTTGTATATGATATATTTATCTGTATTCACTTAATTATATATTAATAAAAAATAAAAGTCAATCGGAAATAATCTTTTATAGGACGTACTGTCATCTTGAACAAACGAGAGGGGCAATTTTCGTCATAATAACGGCGCGCACCCTTTTTTGTGACATAAATCACCAAATCGTTTTCTCTGCATAAAATATAACAGGAGGGAATGATAACATTCTCTCTGCCCGAATAATTATTTTGGAGGAAATTATTTATTATGGCTGATAACAGAAATATGTCTCTCCCGTGCGCGGGACGCGACACGGTTTATATAGATACAAACAGAATTCTGGACAGCTGTCGTGACAAGGACTGCTTTGAGGACGTTGTTGTTTATCTTACGGACTGCGGCAGAGATGCCGTGGAACGCGGAGGAAACGTCAGAATAAAGAGCGCACACGTCATTTCTGCTGATATGAGCGTCGATCCGGTTCCGTTCAACCGCGGATTTTATCAGGTGACGGTGAAAATGTACGTCAGGATCGTTTGCGAGATATGCACGGGACTCGGTCGCTCGCAGGAAGCGGAAGGACTCTGCACAGTTGAAAAAAAGGTTATTCTTTACGGAAGTGAAGGCAATATCAGCATTTTCAAAAGCTCCGCGGACAGCTCATGCTTCTGTGGCGGCGGAAGCGAATGTAATGCCACAAGCAACCTTCCGACAGCGGTTCTTGAAGTCGTCGATCCGATAGTACTTAACACGAAGATCGTTGAAGCCTGCCGTTGTCAGAGCTTCCGCAACTGTCTCTGTGACGGAGAGCTGCCGGAAACGGTTCGCGCCGTGTTTGACGGCAGACTCTGTGCCGATCCCGCGGGAAAATACCTGCTCGTTTCTCTCGGATTTTTCTCTGTGATAAGAATTGAGCGCCCCGCCCAGTATCTTATGAACGGCACGGAATACACCGTTCCCGAAAAAGAATGCATTTCTCCCGCAACGGATGACCCGTGCAGTATGTTCAAGCATATGGCGTTTCCCGTTGACGAATTTTATCCGCCCGCGCTTTCGGATATCGACAGAGGCGAAAGACCGGACGGAAATTGTGGTTGCGGAAGAAGGTAACTTTTATAAACATAAAAAATCCCGCATGAGCGGGATTTTTGTGTTTGTATCAAACCGAGAAAAGCAGTTTTGCGTAGTCCGGAATCGGCCAGTATGCCGACGACGTAACAGCCTCTGCCTCGTCCGCAAAGGAACGGAGGGAGGACATATCGCGGAATATGACGGAGCGGAAATAATTCGCTCTTTCGGATTCCGTATTGCCATGTTTTTCGGACATATCGGATGAGAGCTTTTCACATGAGGAATAAATATTTCCGAGGAGGGAAGAGAGCTTTTTGCAAAGCGCGGTTTCGGCGGCGACGTCTGCTCCGAAGCCGATATCCGTCTTTACTTTTACGGTGTCCGCAACCTCTTTTGAAAATGCCATAACGGCGGGAATTATTTGCTTGCGGGTCATTTCAATCATTGTCAAAGCCTCTATGCCGACGGTTTTGCAGTAGCTTTCAAGCATTATTTCGTGACGCGAGCGCACCTCTGTTTCGGTCAGCACGCCGTATTTTGTAAAGAGCGATATATTTTCGGGCGCAATGAGCCTTTCGACGGCGTCGGGCGTTGACGGGAGATTGTAAAGCCCGCGTTTATCCGCCTCTTTGACCCATTCGGCAGAATAGTTGTTGCCGTTGAAAATAATGCGCTTATGAGCCTTTATCGTGTCTCTTATGAGCGAATGAAGCTCTGCGTCAAAGTCTTTTGCAACTTCGAGCCTGCTTGCGAATTCGTCAAGCGCTTCGGCAACTATTGTATTTATTACAGTGTTTGTATCCGCTATTGACTGACTTGACCCCGGTGAACGGAATTCAAACTTGTTTCCGGTGAAGGCAAAAGGAGAGGTGCGGTTTCTGTCCGTCGTGTCGCGGGGGAATTTCGGCAGGGTGTGAACGCCGACTCGCATAAGCGTGCGTTCTTTTTTGCTCATTGTGCTGTCATTTTCTATTGCCGAGAGAACTTCCGTCAGCTCCGTGCCGAGGAACATTGAAATTATTGCGGGAGGGGCTTCATCCGCGCCGAGACGGTGATCGTTGCTTGCCGAAGCAACGGAAATACGGAGAAGATCCTGATGACGATCGACAGCGGCGATGACCGCTGCAAGGAAGAGAAGAAACTGCGCATTTTCCGATGGAGTATCGCCCGGCTCAAGCAGGTTTGCGCCGGTGTCTGTCGCCATTGACCAGTTATTGTGCTTGCCGGAACCGTTTACGCCCGCAAAGGGCTTTTCGTGGAGCAGGCAGGCAAGCCCGTGGCGCGACGCGACGTTTTTCATCGTTTCCATCATAAGCTGGTTGTTATCCGTTGCCGTGTTTGACGTCGTATACAGTACGGCGATTTCGTGCTGCGACGGGGCAACCTCGTTATGCTCCGTTTTTGCGGGAACTCCGAGCTTCCAGAGCTCGTCATTCAGGTCACTCATAAACGCCTTTACGCGCGGCTTTATCGACCCGTAATAATGATCGTCCAGCTCCTGGCCTTTCGGAGGCTTTGCTCCGAAGAGCGTTCTTCCCGTGAAAACAAGATCTTCGCGGCGGTCAAAGAGATTTTTATCTATGAGGAAATATTCCTGCTCCGCGCCGACTGTTGTCACAACTTTTTTCACGCTGTCGTTGCCGAAGAGCCTCATTATTCTCATTGCGTGACGGTTTATCAGCTCCATTGAACGAAGAAGCGGAGTTTTCTTATCCAGAGCCTCGCCGCCGTATGAACAGAATGCCGTCGGTATACAGAGCGTTTTTTCTTTTATAAAGGCATAAGAGGTTGCATCCCACGCTGTATATCCGCGCGCTTCAAACGTCGCACGCAGACCGCCGGAGGGAAATGATGACGCATCCGATTCGCCCTTTATCAGTGCTTTGCCGGAAAATTCTTCTATAACGCCGCCGTCTCTGCCGAATGAGATAAAACTGTCGTGCTTTTCGGCTGTTATGCCGGTCATAGGCTGGAACCAATGAGTATAATGAGTTGCACCGAGAGCCTCCGCCCATCTGCGCATTCCCTCCGCGACGTCATCGGCGATTTCCGGAGCAAGACTTTTTCCCTCATCCATCGTCTTTTTCAGTCGCAGGTACACGTTTTCGGGGAGGTATTCTCTCATTGCGGCATTGTCGAAAACCATTGATCCGTAATAATCAATTATATTCATAAAGCACCTCTGTTTTTTAAAAATAATGGAACGATTATATCTCAAACTTTTTTATTTGTCAAGAAAAAATTCAATAAAAAAACAAAAACCGGAGTTTTTGTTTTTTGTCCTGTATTTATTTCATATCCGCGATATAGTTTCTTGCCGACGAAAGCGCAAAAAACACAATTCCTATCTCGCAAATTTCAAACACGTTTATAACCGTGAGCGAAGGCTCCCAGAACGCATAGAGAATGAGAGTCGGAATGGAATATACCATCACAAGCATGATTGTTGAGAGAGAAAAGAAGAAATAAAGCGAGTTTACGGGACGTTTTACGGAAAGTCGCGCTTCAAGAAGCATCAGCACCATGCAGCTGACCGCCGTTGTGTTTGCGAGAATTCTGTTGTGATCGGAATAGATATAATCGGGGTCAAAATAGGAAATGCAGACGAAAAGTATTCCCCATATCGGAAGAAGCAACGCCATATTGTTCTTGGAGCGTCGCTTGCTCAACGTAACGGAAGCGGAAAAGAGAAAATAAACGCCCACAAAGAACATAAGAATAAAGCAGAGCAGCATTGCCGCTCCGTAGAGAGGCGATGCGGTTTTATCCGATTTTATGATACGGTAAAACAAAGAAAAAACGTCTCTTTTATAATATAAGGCTGCGATTATCGGTGTGATTATGAACGACGCGCCACAG
>JAHAZT010000054.1 GCA_018383975.1 Eubacteriales bacterium
CTCACGGCATTGTCCGCACTTGATGCAAAGATCTTCTTTGCGGCAGATACTTGGGTTATCCGATTCAATCGGAACCCGAACAGATAGTGGTAAATGCTCTGCCATTTTCATTCCTCCTTTATTCTTAATTGTTTATTCTGAAATTGTTTTTGTTTGCCAGTATATATTTAATAATTATATCACAATTCTATGATTTTGTCAAGAATTATTACTTAAAAAACCAGGGCAACAGCATTTGCTTTCTACGGTAAATTTATTTCTATATACAGCTTTTCCTTCCGTTCTCTCTTAAATCGTTATACATCCTTTGAATCTGGATTGTGGTAATCTTTGATATCGGGTAATCACCAATATATGGGTATATATGCAGCTCGCTTTCTCGTCTATAGTTTGCAATCGTCTCCGGTCGAATTAGGTTCACCATATATTCGGTTAACCACTTTTCCGTCCAGTCACGTAGCTTCATCCGTGAGTCTGCACTTAATGTTTGTCCCCGAATTTGTTATCGATAACGCGCCATTCGCTCAACAACTTCTCTTTGCGTTTTTCCGGAGAAGCATTTGGATATAGGCTTTCCATTTTCATTTGTTCCGATTACGATTCGGCCTTCCCAATGCTTTCGGTCCTTGCGCCATCTTAGAAGTCCTTCGCCCGAGGCTCTTCTTTTTCCTATTTGGTTGCCTCCTTCCTTGTAGCACAACACTATACCACAAAGTTTTTGACATATCCATTGTTTTGAGAATTATTATCAAACAAGACATTATTTTGTGCGCAATATTACTTGACAATAGTTTTAATCAGAGTTACAATGCAAGCGTACAGCAGTACACTATTGCAATTTATCTTTAAATTTCAGCTCGTTTATTTCCCCTATTTTTATGATGACAAGGTGCAAAAAAATGCACCAATCTGGTGCATAGTTGCAACCAAATGGTGCATAGTTATTTCGCAAGATATTCTCGAAATCGAAAAATATCAGCCAAAAACGCGAGATATTTGCCTTTTTTAAGCGATATTTGCCTTTATTTGTCCAAATCTCATAATTGGGGTGGTACCAAGCTTACGTCTCTTCATCTGCGATTTGTTCGGACGTGTTTTTCCGGAATTCTTCTATAACAGTCACTTCGTCCTCCGCAATATTGCGGAGTATCACCTCCGGCATACCCGTACTTTGCATCAAAAACTCGCAAAGCTCTATAAGGTCTTCCGTCGGAACAACACCCTCTGCATCACGATATCCAATAACAAAACAGTCATTGCCAAGCCCTTCTATGCCCTTGGTCATATATTTGTAAGCGTTGTGCGAGCCTTCCAGACCGCATTTTGTCACGGTGAATTTTGTTTGATCCGTGACCTGCGTTCGGTGTTTATATTCTATGTAATCAAATCTCGTGAGATTGAAAATAATGCTTCTGCTTTCAAGCGGCACTTTGGAATTTCCCGCCCAGGCGACAAATTCAACCGGCAGTCTCGGATCGTCTTTCCATTGGCTTTTTTTGAAATTACCGAATTGTATTTCCGCCGCAACGCTTTTTGCTTCGTCCTCCGAAAAGCCCAGACCGACTATATAATCACCAAGGTCTTCCGAAAAAATATATCCGAGCTCGGGGATGAGCTTCCAACTGCTGTTGTATTTTGCTTTTTCCGCCGCTATTCTGTGATAAGCGTCGACAGCACTTTTCGCAGAACATATTTTTTCTATCATTCTCAACGCAATCGTCCCGATTGAGCGGTTATATCTGTTGAACATGGTTCTGTACCGCTCCACGCGCGAGTCGATTGTTATATAAGGTTTATTGCGAAGATAATCAATATAGGCAAGTGTTTCTTCTCTTGAATAAACGATTGGTTCGGGCGATTTTGCCAAAAGGTTTTCATTTGAGAATGAAATTTTTCCATCCTCCTTAAATATGACAATAGGTCTGCTCATTTCGTTTTCCACCCCTTTTTATATGTTATCGTTTGCATTAAAATCCAACGACGCGTTTTGTTCTTGCGGGCAATACAGGCTCCGGAATGTCCTCCGGAATAATCGTTGTTATCTCTTTGGACGTGAGATTTTCGATATTCCCCGCCAGCAGGCGTGACGCCATTGACATCTTTGCGGACTCAATAATATTTCTCGCCGCACGACCGTTGCCGAAGTCCGACTGCTTGCTTATTATTTCATAGATGACGCGGAGCTTTTTCATAGCCTCCGCCGAAATATTCAGCCCTTTTTTCGAAGCGATGAGCCGCGATATTTCGCAAAGCTCGTCGGGAGTATAATCGTCAAAATGGACATGAAACGCTATTCTCGAACGAAGCCCGGGGTTTTTGTTCAAAAACGCTTCCATTTTGTCGGAATAGCCCGCGAAAATAACAAGAACGTCGTCGCGGTGATTTTCCATTTCCTGAACAATTGTATTTATGGCTTCGTCGCCGAACGACCCGCTGTGAGCGTCGACAAGAGAATACGCTTCGTCGATAAACAGCACAGATCCCTTCGCTTCCCGAAACTTTTTCTGCACCTGCTGCGCCGTCCAGCCGACGTATCTGCCGACAAGATCGCCCCTGCCGCACTCAACAAGCTTTCCCTCGGAAAGAATTCCGGCATCGCAGAATATTTCGGAAACAAGTCTTGCAACGGTAGTTTTGCACGTTCCGGGACTTCCGGTGAATACCATGCTCATCGCCGGACGGTCAACAAGAAAACCCTTATCCGAAAAAATGCGCTGTGCCATAAAATAGTCCTTCGAGCGCTTTATAACCTGCTTCGCTTCGCTGAGGCCGATAAGCTCCGCAAGCTGTTTGTCGGCGGAACAGATCCCGTCTTCCATATGATTTTTTATCTCGTCAGACGAAATATTCTTATACTGCGGGAATATCTCGCTCTTCAGCTTTATGTTGTACCATTCGTCGAAAATTCTTTTAAGCTCGCACGAAGAATAACCTTTGCCTTTTTCAATGCGGGCAAAAAGCCCTTTGTTACCGCGGACGCCGTTTTCGGCGCAGAGATTCTTAAGATATCTTTCCGCCGTTTCTCCGCGCGCGTTCTCTTCGCCGAACTCAACAATATTCACCGAACACATATATTCATAAAACATCAATCTCGTTTTGGTACAATTTTTCGGAATACAGACGATGGCAAGCGTTTCGTTGCGATATTTTTTCACGATTTCGCCGACCATTTCAACTATCTCGCGATTTGCGGAGGCACGGCCTCCTTCCTCGCTTTCGTCCGTCGGTCTGTATCTCATAACGACGCAACCGCCCTTTGACATAAAGAAAACACTTTCAAACGAGCTTCTCGACACCTTGACGGTCGGATCAAGATCAATGAAAAAGTACCTTCTGAGATAAAGTCTCCTGTTTGCATAAAGCGCGGAAAGCAATGCGCGATATGTGTCTTTTCTCGCGTCGTTTTCATCGTCCGTCATCATAATATAATGGCAGGGATGACCGCGGAAGCGTTTGTTTTCGGGTCCCGCAAAAATGCGGTCGATTTCAGGAACAAGCGTTCTCGCGTAAAGCGTCTTTTCGATTTTGCCGTATATTGTCCTGCGGCTCATATCTTCTATGAGATTTTCACCTACGTCAAACAGCATATGGCGCGTTTCGCGATATATATTTCTTATATTGAATTTTTCCATAATATCGTCACCGTCATCAATGAAACAGTTGTCCTCGGCAACGGATAGAAGGTCTTCCAGCTCCTTGAAGGTAACCTCGCAAAGCTCAATATCGTCGCTCCGTATATCTGCCGTTTTAATAAATTCGGGCAAATATTTTTCGGCAAGCTCCCTGCTTTCCGAAATAACAGCTCCCGTCATTTTTATTTCATTTATGTCGGAGATCAGATAGTATGCCCTGCCATCCAGGTATTTATTGAATTTTTCAATCCGTATCTGTATTTCGCGGCAACTGCTCTTTTTGGATATGCGTCTTTCTTTGCCGACGTTCTCTTTTTCGCTTTCATTGCTCAGATACGCACAAATTTTGCAAAACAACATCGTTCTTTCCCCTTTTCATTTGAATTGCGGTTACCGTTTCAAACGGTTGAGAAAATAATGCCCGAAGGCATTATTTTCTCTTGCGGCTGTCAATCGGATGATTTTGCGAGAATATATTCTATATTCTCTTTGGATATGTTCTCCGCTTTTCCGTCAGCACCGACTTCTCCGAGTACGGTACCAATGTGCTCGGCAACGAACCCGTTATCCACATAGATATCATTGAAGGTAAAGAGAAGACTGTTTTCGTCCGAGGTCGGCAGGACTGTGTCCGCGCCGTCGTTTTCCTCGCAAATCAGCATCGGAACGCTTACCTCGAAACGGCCGTCTTCGTCTGCCTGCACGGTGAAACATATCTCCGGCGTTATTTCGCAGATGTAATCTATCGGGGTTTTACGTTCGCTGTCAAAAAGCTGGACAAAGCCGCAAAAACTGATATTCTTTTGTTCAAAATCTTTGCCGCTGTCTTTTAAGTGAAACGTTGCGGAAATAACCTTCGTTTCTTTTCCGTATGAATATGCCTTTTCGCCTTCGCCGGTCATAAAGCATATGAAGGACGCCGGCGAGTATTCGTCTTCGCCTTCATATGTTGAATATTCGTCAAATTCAATGCCTTCGATTTTAATTTTCGGGCTGTTGTCTGCAATAAATGCTCGGGTAGCAAGATCGTTCATGATTGTGTTTCCTTTCAAAATATATTTTGTGGTCTGTAATGTAGCCGGGGCATCGTCAACGTCTGCTGATCATGATGCCTTTGTCGTTATAGGTAAACAGAGTGCACCCCTGTTTGACCGTCACGGTTGATGACGTATAGCCGGCAAGCGTGCCGTTTTTTGTGAAAAGCAGACGATTGCCGCCTCCGTAAACATACACCGCCGGGCCTCTCTGAATAGCAACTTCAATCATTTTTTTATTCTCCTTTACAATTTTATAAGCCACAAGGACTTATGCTTCACTTTTTTCTTCTATAAGCTTCCCTCCCGATTGTTCGATAAATATTTTCATTTTTCAAGCGCTGAAAATCAAAAATCGCTAAATAACCGTTTTTCTATCCAAGGCGGTCGATTTGCAACGACGCAAGTCACAGCAAACATTTTATTACCGTATATCGTCATACTTTTTTCCGTTTGTCCACGTCGGTCTTAAAATGAGCGCACCGTCCTTCGGAAGCCGACAAGACGGAAAACAATTACATAAAATAATTTTATTGCCAATGTATCCGGCGAAAAAAGCAAGCGCGATTGATGCGCTTGCTTTTTCGATTTCCGTTATGTTGCGACCCTATTATATCATATCGCATGTGGGACAATTTCCGCCCACCTGTTTTTGAGACTTTTTATGACGCATTTGCGCGGTTCCGTTCTCATATGCCTGCGATTTTTTTGATCAGGTCGGCATTGCGCTTTTTGTCCGCATATGCAAAAGCGGAAACAGCCGCTTCGATATCGGCTTTATCTTCATTTGAAAGTAATCCCGGTATATAATAGCCCTTGCTGCTGTTTCTTATGTCAATGCCGATATCCTTCAGAAGCGCGATGTTTCTGCCTATGGTTTTTCTGTCCGGACGCACACAGTATTTTTCACAAACCAGATCCGCAATATCGTTCTGACAAAGCGGAAGCCTGCTCTCCTGCAACACCGTCAAAATCAACACGGGATACGTTCCGGGACTATAATAGGTTATTTTCTCAATTCCCGCGGAAAAATCGTTTGTTCCTCTGAAGCGGTTCTCTTCATAGAATCCTATCATCGCATTCGGATAGGCATTGTCCGGGTTTTCGAGCGGAATACATTCAAGCGCTTCGCCCGGCAGCAGCGGCAGAGTTATAATTGCCGAAAAAGAAGTTTCCCCGTCACGCATAATGATGCCTTTTTCATCTATACAAAAATCAAACTTTTCCGAAAATTCGATTTCGTCGTTATTGCATTTTTCTTTAATATAAAGAGTCGGGTCGCTGTCGAACCGCAGATCGTTTTTGCTTTGCGGAAATTTCGGGTCCTTGATAATCTTTTCGAAAACCTCCGCAAAGCTTTTTGTCATATCCGCATAGCGCCACGTTTTAAGATGATTGAGATATTCATCGAAATTGAGCTTTTCCGCCATCATCTTTCTGAATGCCGAAACCGCTTCCTCCGACGACGCGCAGTCGATATGCGAATATCTCTTCATTCCGGGCAATGATTGATAAGTAATTCTGAATATATTGGCCATAAATATTTCCCTCCGTCCCAAATTGTCAGAAGTCTTTCACACAGCATTTTTCCTGTATTCATCGAGTTTTTCATTCGTCATCCCCGTTGATCCCGCGGTGATGTTTAACGGTATATTATGATTAAAACTTTAAATAACCTTGTCGCTTCCAAACATCTGATGTTCCGCTCATATTGCGCTTCAAATTATGTCCGGCAGCCGATTTATATTTCAAGTCCGACGTTGAATTTTTTTGCGTCGGAGATGAATTTGCGTATTACCGCAGCGGGAATGGCATAATTCATAGCCGTTGCGTCCTCCCTGCCGCCCGTCACAACTCCGATAAATTCACCGAACTGATTGAAAACGGGACCTCCGGAATAACCCATCGTCACGGGAGCCGAAATCATCACAAGCCGGCGATGACCTATTTCGCGCTGCGTATCGCTGATAATTCCGTCGACTATGCTCAAGCCCTCGCCCTTGCCGTTGCCTATAACACAGATTTTTTCTCCTGTTTTTATCGCACAGCCCGAAAGCTTCAACGGCTTTGCGCCTACGGTGTCACCGCAATGAAGCAAGGCGAGATCAAGAAGCGGGTCGCTGTAAACCGGATCGGCTTTGAAAAGCAAATTCTGCGGACGCCTGCCGGCAATTATCATATCGCAAAAGTTTTTCACGCCGTCTTTTTCCGGCAGCCCTTTGCCGATTATATGATAATTCGTCATCACATATCCGCGCGAAATAATCACGCCGGTGCCGCAAAGCTCTTCCCCATCCGTAATTCCGCTTATTTCAAGCACGCTTTCAATCGACTGACTGTATATGTCCGCCGTCGATTTTATGCGCGACTTTTCTTCCTTCCATGAAAAAACGGAGTCACAACTGTTACAGCGATATGTCCTTTTTGACACTGCAATTACGTTTTCCCCGCCGCACACAGGGCATGACAAATGTCCCATATTACTGCGCCTCCTTTGCAAGAACTACATTGGAGCCTTTCGGCATCCAGCCTTCTCCGTAGCCTTCCGGAATTTCATCCCCGTAAACATAAAAGGTTATCGCG
>JAHAZT010000059.1 GCA_018383975.1 Eubacteriales bacterium
CATTGTTTTCACAATTGTTATAGTTATGTTTATTCTTTCTTTCGCAAGAACAATAAAGCAATGGAAAAAGAACAATGATTCGCCAAGACTTACAGTATATGCCACAGTGGTTGACAAGAGAAAGGACATCACTTATTACGATAACCCGAAAACCGCAATACGTTCCGCATCATCGAATTATTATGTAACGTTTCAGGTTGAAAGCGGCGACAGAATTGCGCTTGAAGTCAGCAGGGAAGAATACGGAATTATCCTCGAAGGAGATTCCGGAAAACTTACTTTTCAGGGAACAAGATATATAAGTTTTGAAAGATAGATTATTGAAGAACCTTATAACTGCTCGCTTTTTTGCAAAAATCGGGCAGCTTTTCTTTTGATTTCGCAAATAAAAAGAATACGTCGGTTTGAATCCAAGAAGCGTGTTCCGACAAAGCAGGCGGGCAACACAAAAAGCTTCTTTTGTTTCTTTCGGCAAGCAGGAAATACAATTGAGCAAGTGGGAGATGAAAAAACAGAACCCGCCCACTTGCACAAAACGAATGTTTTGTAGTCGGAGTAGTAGCGCTCCACGAAGAGACAGAGGACGCAGAGAAGGAGCGGTACTACGGAGACAGTAATTGACTGTACGGGAGACCTTGGAGGGTATACAAGCCCGTACAGGCAATTATACAAAAGACAAATTTTATATAATTCGGGGAAGTAAAAGCATCAAAAAACCGAGAAAATCGCGGTTCTGACGGGTTTCAAGCGATTTTTCTCGGTTTTGATTGTTTCTGTCGGTTTATTTCATTAAATGCAGCTTGACAAGCGCATTGTATATTTTTTCGCCCTTCGGCAACATCATTATATCTTCGCGCTCAAAATTTTTCAGTGCGAACAGTAAAACAAAATATGCTGCCACCGTCAGTACTATCGAAACAACCGTAGCAACGGTTGCATGACCGGCACGACTTATGATGCTGTATGACAATATTGTCACAACCGATGAAATAGCCGACGCACCTATCGGTTTTACTATCAGTCTTAAAATGTTTATCTCTGTACTTACATATTTCAATACAAAAATAAAGTTTACAGTGGCCATAACAAAATAGCTTACAAGCGTACCGATTGGTGCGCCGAGTATTCCTATGGATTTTATAGACATAAGCGCACAGCTCACAATTGCTTTTGCGGTAATTCCGCACAGCATGGATATTATCGGTTTTCTTTGCTTGTGACACGCTTGCAACGCAGCTGACGTCACAGTCAGTATTGCCGAGAAGAAAATCGCAGGTGACAATATTGACAAAAGCGGCGCGGCACTGCTTACGGACGCTTCGTTTGAAAATAAAAGCGACAATATCGGCTTTGACATGATTGCCATTCCGATGGCGCACGGTATGGAAATAATTACCGTCATTTTCATGGAAGCATTGACCACGCTGCGCTCCTTTATCTTGTTACCGGACGCTCTTGCCGCCGATAAAGCCGGTGCCAGAGACGTTGAAATCGGATAAATAAACGCCGAAGGAAGATGGAAAAGCGTCACTGCGAGGGTTGTATAATTTCCATATGCAATCTCTGCTGCTTCAAGCGAAGAATTCCTTTTTATTATATTTATTATGGTAAAAGTATCTATAGTGCTTGTCAGATTGAGTGCTACTGAGCTCAGCATGACCGGAACCGATATAAGAAGCAGATTTTTAAGCACCTTGCCGGTTGACGATACCTTTCCGTCATCCTCCGTAAGCGTGTAATCGTAATCCTGACGATGCAAAAACTTAGCGCATACCAGGAAAATCAGCCCGCAAGCTTCTCCGATTGCAACACCGGAAATGGCATATGCAGCGCATATTTCAATACTTTTCCCGCTGTTTACCGCCCACGCTCCGAGCACTATTCCGAGCACAAACTTCCCCACCGATTCTATTATTTCCGAACCCGCTGTCGGAACCATGTTCTGATGCCCCTGAAAGTAACCTCTTATAGAACTTGATATGCAAATAAGAAAAAGCGTTGGGGAAATTGCCATTATCGCCCAGCTTGCGTCCGCCGATCCCATAAGCTTTGCAAGTCCGTTTGCACCAAACAGCATTACAGATGTTCCGGCAATGCCCAAAATGAAAAACAAACACACGGCTGTCCGGAAAATACGCCGGACTTCGAGCCTTTTTCCTTTTACTCTCGCCTCCGAAACCATCATTGAAATTGCCGTCGGAAGTCCCGCCGTTGAAACAAGATATAACGTTGTAAACAAATTATAAGCTATATTGAAATAGCTCATTCCGCGGTCCTTGAGAAGATTGTGAAGAGGTATTTTGAATAGGACGCCTATAACCTTTACGATGATATTTGATACCATCAATATCATCACGCCGACTATCAGACGCGGCTCTTTTGTCTTATTTTTCTGCATTTCAGGGACCTTTCAAAAACGTAAATTATATATGTTTTTTCGGTTGCACAATAAAATTTTATTCGTTTTATTGCTAACTTATGCCGATTTTTATATTCTATTCTTTGCCTATAAATTCTCTGAATACCGAATCCGAAGGAACAAATTTTGAAGGAATCTCGGGTATTCTCAGATATTTATCCATAAAGCCCTTATAAATGTCAAACTCTTCGGGGTTTACAAGGTCAAATGCCACCTTGTGGAGTATATACGGTCTCATCACGTTGATTTCATAGAGCATAAGCGAATTTATTCTGAAACCTGCATTTTTACCTGCCGGAATTATGGACTTTTCTTCATTTGCAACAACGTCTGTCCAAAGGTCGATAGTTCTGCTGGCAGATGACGAACGGAATTTATAATCACGGACAAGTCTGCGAACAAATCGGATATCTCTTGCCGAAAAATACTCTCCGTATCCCATAATGTCGTCAAAAACGCTGATATATATCGTTTTCATGCTTTCCTTGGGTATGTGCGCCAGTATTTCGGGATATAACGCCTGTATTCCCTCAAAGACTATTATTTCATTTTCTGTGAGCTTATGCGCTCTGTATCCGCTTCTGGATTCCGTGTTGAAATCAAATATCGGAAGCTGCACTTCCCTGCCGCTTATAAGCCCGTCTACACATTTTCCGAAGTAATCAAGGTCGATTGCCGCCGCCGTTTCAAAGTCCGGCTTCTCTTCATCCTTTATTCTGTTGCGATAAAAATCATCTATGGAGACAACGTTTGCCTGCTTTCCGTACTCGGAAAGCTCATTGAAAAGTATAGACGCCGTCGTTGTTTTTCCGGAGCAAGACGGGCCGCAGAGCATAACGAATTTCACGGTGCTGTCATCGGCTATGCGCTTTGCCGTATCAATAACCTGCTTTTTATAATTATCTTCGCATGAAAGAACAAATTCCTTCATTTCGTTTTCGTCATTAAAAATCCTGTTGTGGTTTATCACAGTGATAACCTCCTTTATGTATTTTGCTTATAAAATTCTTCTATTGTTCTGAATTTATTCTGTCTTTTTTCGCTTTCCTTATCGGATAAATATTCGTAAGGATATTTATAATCGAAAATGCGTTCTATTTTTCCTCCGGAGCGCGATACGAGCTTCGATACGGCTCCCGCGCCGACAGAGAAAATGGAATGCACCTCTTCCATCATATATATGTTATATCTGCCCTCCGCGCCGGACAATGCGAAGCCGACATTTTCAAGATTGTCGACAGTGTTTTTCTGCCTGTATATATAATAAGGAATATATCCGGCGTTTTTGCAGGCAAGCTGGGCATAATCGACGCATTTTGTCGTTTCGCTGAAGGTATTGCATATATCACCGGCACGGTTTGCAAAGTCTGCAGCACTTTTTATGCAAAGCGTGTGTACCGTGATGTTGTCGGGTCGAAGGTCGATTATTTTGTCGACTGTTTCCGAAAAGCTCCTGAAGCCCTCCGAGGGCAGTCCGGCGATAAGATCGGTATTTATATGTTTTATTCCGGAATTTTTCACAAGTTCATATGCTCTGAAAAAATCGTCAACGGTGTGGTGCCTGCCGATTATTTCAAGCACTGCCGGGTTCAGCGTCTGCGGATTTACGCTCACTCTTGTAACTCCGCCGTTTTTTATAACGACAAGCTTTTCCGCCGTTATCGTATCGGGACGACCTGCTTCAAGCGTGAATTCTTCAAGAAGCGACGTATCCGTACAGGAATTTACCACGTTCAATAGCTTTTCAAGCTGTTTTGCGTCAAGCGTGGTGGGTGTGCCGCCGCCGATGTAAACCGTCGAAACCGTAAGCCCGAGCGATTTTATCTCGTCAAAAATCTGCTTTATATCAATACAGAGCTTATCCATATAGTCATCTATAAGCGAAAGGAGCTTTGACGACGTAAACGAAACAAAGCTGCAATAGCTGCATCTCGACGGGCAGAACGGAATGGAAATATAGACGCTGCAAGTATCTTTTCCGAGTTTTGAGACTATCTTTTTTTCAACGGACGCGATATCGGTAACGAGCGCGGCTTTTTTTGATGAAACAAGATATTCCTTTGTCATCTGACTTTTTACTTCCGCTTTTGTATGACCGGAATACAAGCCCTTCAGAGCAAGCTTGGCAGGCCTCACTCCGGTGAGTATTCCCCATTGAGGCGTTACCCCGAGAAGAGCCTTTCCCGCCGCGAAAAACGCTTTGCCGCAGGCAATGCGTTTGAGAGTATAATCGCTGTATTTTTCGTTGCTTTGCTCCGAATAAACTTTGGTAACGCTCTTCCCTTTTGCCGAAAGTTTGACGGTCGCCGTTGCCTTTTCGCCGTCGAAATCAACATTGACTATTGCCTCCGGCGTTTCGTCGGCAGAGGCATCGGACTTTGAAAATTTCGATGCCGGAAAGAAGAGCAGACAGAGCGTCTGCACGTAATATTCGTTTATGTCACCGTTTACAGTAAGCCTCATTTTTTAATATCCTTTTTCAGAAGTACTTCGCTGTCCATAACTATTGTTATCGGACCGTCATTATTGATTGTATACATCATTTTTGCCCCAAAAACACCCGTTCCGACGTATCCGATATATTTTTTAAGCTCGGAAACAAAAAGCTCATAAAGCTCGTTTGCCTTTTCCGGAAGCTCGGCATCAAAATAATCAGGTCTGTTGCCGTGTGCATAGTTTGCGCAGAGCGTAAAATTTGAAACAACTATCGCATTCCCGCATATATCGGCAACAGAAAGATTGAGCTTGTCGTTTTCGTCGGAAAAGATACGCAGCTTTGCAATTTTCGTTGCAAGCGCAACGGCATCTTCGGATGTATCTCCCTTTCTCACACCGAGGAGAATTGCAAGTCCGGAATTTATTTTTCCCGTAAGTTTGCCGTCGGATATAACCTGCGCCGAGCTCACCCTCTGAATTACAGCGCGCATAAATCAGCCCCCGTTCTTTGCGTAACCGCGTTCAACCGCAATAACGTTTTTTATGCTTTTCAGCCTTGCCATTATGCTGTTGAAATGGGCAAGATTTTTGCACGCCACGGCAATGTTGAATACAACCGCGCCTCCGGCACGTTTTTGCGTATTTATCTGAATGATTGACACCTTCATATCCGCAAGAGCCGTGCTTATATCCGCAAGCATAGATATTCTGTCCTCCGTGACGACCTGCATAAGTGCTTCATACTGGGCACGTTTTGAGTCGCTTTCGTCTACCTCTTTCCATTCTACATTGACAAATCTGTCCGTTTCTTTTGACATCGAATTCAGTACGTTGGGACAATCAACCTTGTGGACGGAAATTCCGTAGCCCTTTGTTATAAATCCGACGATACTGTCGCCCGGAAGAGGATTGCAGCACTTTGCAAACTTGACCTGACACCCTTCCACTCCGTCGACGATAACGCCTCCGTATGAATGTGATGAGCGAGGTCTCTGGACGGTCTGTATCTGCGCAACGTCTGTTATTTTTACCTCCGGCTCCGGCATTACAACACGTTCAAATTCTTCTTTCAGACGTGAACCGACTGTTGTCATGCTTATGCCGCCATATCCGAGCATGCCGAAAAGATCATCGGGCGAATTCATACCCATTCTTGCCGCAACTCTTCCCGTGATTTCCGTAAACTGCTCATCGGTTATGTGTATCGGAGACATCCTGCGCAGCTCGGACTGTATCTCGCTTCTTCCCGCTTCGATATTCTCCGCACGCTTTTCTTTCTTGAACCACTGACGGATTTTTGCCCTCGCTTCGCTCGTATGGGCGACCTTGAGCCAGTCTCTGCTCGGACCCTTGGATGCCGATGAGGTGATGATTTCAACGATTTCTCCGTTGTTGAGCTTGCGGTCTATCGGAACAATCATTCCGTTTACCTTTGCACCTATCATTCTGTTTCCGACAGCCGAATGAATATGGTATGCAAAGTCTATGCAGTTTGCGTTTTGCGGTAGGGTGACAACGTCTCCGTTTGGCGTGAAAACAAAGGTCTCATCCTGAAAAATGTCGATTTTCAGCGCATCTATAAACTCATCGGGGTCTGCCGTGCTGGATTCATTTTCTATGAGTTTTGCAATCCATTCGAGCTTTCGGTCAAGATCTCCTTCGCCCTTGTCTCCCGATTTGTATTTCCAGTGTGCCGCAATACCGTATTCTGCTATCTGGTGCATTTCCCACGTTCTTATCTGAACCTCAAAGGGTATGCCGTCCCTTCCGATGACGGTTGTGTGAAGCGAGCGGTACATATTCGGCTTCGGGATTGAGATATAATCCTTGAAGCGTCCCGGCATTGAATTGAACATCTCGTGTATAATTCCGAGTGCCGTATAACATTCAAGCTCAGTATTTACGATTATCCGTATGGCATAGAAGTCATATATCTCGTCAAAGCTTTTGTTTTGGTTATACATCTTTTTATATATGCTGTATACCGATTTGACGCGACCCTCAAGCGTGCATTTTATGCCGTTTTCACTCATTTTTTCGTGAATAAGCTTTCTTGTCTTGTTTATGAAATCGCGGTTTTCGCCAAACTTGCGCTCTATATCGTTGCTCACTTCGTCATACCCTATCGGGTCGAGATATGAAAGAGCAAGATTTTCCAGCTCCTGCTTTATCCTTTGCATACCGAGACGGTGAGCAAGGGGAGCATAGACGTGCATGGTTTCAAGCGCAATTGCGCGTCGCTTGCTTTCCGGCTGAGCGTTGAGAGTGCGCATATTGTGAAGTCTGTCCGCAAGCTTTATGAATATAACACGGACGTCCTTCGCCATTGCAAGAAACATCTTGCGAAGGCTTTCCATATGGGCGTCTTCCTTGTCCTCTATGCGTATCTGAACGAGCTTTGTTAATCCGTCCACAAGCTCTGCAACCTGTGCGCCGAATTCTTTTCTGATTTTTTCTATGTCGACCTTGTCGGAGCAGTCCTCAAGCGTTTCGTGAAGGAGCGCCGCGCATATGGAGTCGGTATCCAACTCAAGTCCGGCAACTATTTCCGCAACGGCAACGGGGTGACAGATATATTCTTCCCCGCTCTTGCGGAACTGTCCTTCATGAAGCTGCTTTGCGTATTCATATGCACTTTTTATCTTTTCTATATTGTATTTTTTACCGGTATTTTCGAGAATGAATAGTAGTCTGTCAATTCCTGAAAACATTTAATTACCTCGCTTTTAGTGACATTATCGGCGCGGCGAAAATGTCCTTCTTTCCGTCCGTTTGGAGAACGGTTATTTTATATTCGAAAAGTGATGCTTTTTCAATTTTCATAAGACCTGTCTGCATGAATGCGGCAAGTGTGATTCCCGTTGACGCATATTTGGAATAGTGAGCGCCGTTCATAAGCCTTTTTATTGTGACGATTGCAACGTTGTCCTTTGCCGCGGCAATTATCCTTCTGTAGATATCCGCACAAAAGGCTCTGTCGGGAAGGTCGGCTTCAAACGGCTCTGCGCCGCCGAATATATAACTGTCACATTCATTTTGCATTGCCGTAAATACTATTTGCAGCATGCCGGAAAAGTCCATATCACGAATCAGAAGCTGCAGGGTTTTTGTCCCGCGGAATTCGTTTATATCAATTCCGCATATAACATCAACAATATCTCCGACAGCAATTCCTTTTTCGGATAGCCCTCCGGAGAAAAACGGCGCCTGAAATATTTTTCCGTCGCGTTCGAGAACGAATTTGGTGAACTTTCCGTCCTTCAGAGGTATCTGCTGAACTATTTTGGCTTCCGTCAGGGCAAAGAGCGGAACGGGATTTTTCTCTCCGAACGGCTCCAGCAACGATATTGATCCAAACGTATCCTCGGATATGTCGTCCGCTTCTATAATTGCGTCAACAACCGTTTTGTTTTCGCACTCGCAGCGGTCAATCCGTTCTTTTACATATTCGCTGAAGCGATTTCTGAATTCGTCAAGCATGTCACGCTTTACGGAAAGTCCCGCCGCCTGCTCGTGACCGCCGTATCTTATGAGCGTATCAGAGCAAGCCGCCAGCGCATCCGCAAGATTTATGCCCTTTATGCTTCTTGCGGAGCCCTTTCCTTCATCGCCGCTTCCGTCAAACGAAATAAGTATGCAAGGAAGTCCGAATTTCTCCGTCAGCCTTGACGCCACAATCCCAATAACGCCGTGATGCCAATTGTCATCGGCAAGAACGAGAACCTTTTCGTTTTCGGGGTCGCGCTCTCTTTCTATCTGCTCTATTGCGTCCTTCAGTATTTTTTCTTCAACATCCTGACGGTATCTGTTTGTGCTGCACAGCTCCTCGGCAATGACCTCCGCCGCTCTTTCGCTTTCGGAAAGAAACAGTTGAACCGCTCTTGTTGCGCTGCTCATACGTCCGGCGGCGTTTATTCTCGGCGCGATGGTATAGCCTATGGTTGCCGCAGTTATTTTTCCCGGCTTGCTCATATCAATGCCGGAAAATTTCATCAGAGCTTTAAGCCCCGGTCTTTTGGTGTAACGGAGCATTTTAAGCCCCTTTGAAACTATTATCCTGTTTTCATCGACAAGCGGCATAACATCCGCCACAGTGCCTATGGCCACAAGGTCTATATATTTTTTGCACATGCTGTCGCTTACGGACGAATCGTATTTTTCATTATATGAAAATGCAGCTTCCAGTGCGCATACCGTTTTGAAAGCAACTCCGACGCCGGACAGCTCCTTGAAAGGATAATCGCAGTCGGGACGATGAGGATTGACGACAGCCTCTGCCGCCGGAAGCACATCGCGGCACTGATGATGGTCGGTTATTACTACGTCAACCCCTGCCTTTTTTGCAAAGTCAACATCCTCCACCGCTGTAATTCCCGTATCGACAGTTATTATAAGAGAGGAGCCGTTTTCCGCAATCGTTTCTATTGCCGCAGGATTGAGTCCGTAGCCTTCATTTTCTCTTGATGGAATATAATAATCGACATTTGCGCCGCGGTCGCGAAGATATGTATATAAAACCGTTACGGCTGTCACACCGTCGACGTCATAATCGCCGTAAACCGTAATTTTTTCGCCGTTTTCCAAAGCCGACTTTATCCTCGCAACGGCTTTGTCCATATCACGCAAAAGATACGGATTTTCAAGCGATGCGTTTTTGCAATCTATAAAGGCTCTTGCCGAGTGAGCGTCAGAGTAACCGCGGTTGATAAGCAGACGCGCACATATCGGACTTATTCCTAAAGCCTTTGAAAGATGCGCGACCTCCTCCGGATCCTGTATTTTCAATTCCCATTTACTTCTGTCAAACATTTTTATCCCCCGGAACGATTTGTTTTTTCTGAATATCTTTTTATAATTGCGAGTGCGGTTTTTATTCCGTCGACAGCTGCGCTCGTTATGCCTCCGGCATAGCCCGCGCCCTCTCCGCACGGATAGACGTTGTCAAAGCCCTCGGCAACGAAGGTTTCGGAATTTCTCAGCATTCTCACCGGCGACGACGTTCTTGTTTCCGGCGCGGTGAGTATTGCGTCATCGCAGGCGAAGCCTTTGATTTTTCTTTCAAAATCAAAAAGCGCGGCACGGATAGCCTCCGGAACAAATTTTGGAAAAATCCCGCCGATCTCCGTCATATTCACCTTGCCGTCCATATATGTCGGCACAACACTTCCGATTTTGTTGTCTTTCCCGCGCATAAACGATCCGACAGTCTGTGCGGGGGCAAAATATCCGTTGCCTCCGGCTGTGAATGCACGTTTTTCTATATTTTTGACAAAGCTCTCCCCGCCTTCGACGGTTCCCCCGAAATCCTCCGGCAGAACGGAAACGCAGATTGCACTGTTTGCATTTCTGCCGTCACGCAAGTGCCGGCTCATACCGTTTGTTACAACGCCGTGCTCCTCCGATGTCGCCGCGACAACCTCTCCGCCGGGACACATACAGAACGTATAAACCCCCCGACCGCCGACATGCGTCGAAAGCGAATATTCCGCTCGCGGAAGAAGCCCCTCGTCCGCAGAGGCTCCGTACATCGCTCTATCTATATTTTCCTGCAAATGCTCGATTCTGACGCCGACAGAAAACGCTTTCGGCGTAACAATAATATTTTTCTTTCTCAACGTTCTTACGGTGTCTCTTGCGCTGTGACCGAGCGCAAGAACGAGCGCTCCGCAGTCAATTTCTCCGCATGACGTCTGTATTTTTTTCACTTTGCCGAGATTTTCGGAAATTCCGTCCATTCTTGTGTCAAAGTGAATCTCTGCGCCGAGAGATACAAGCTCTCCAAGCATATTTTCAACTATTTTAACGAGATAATCCGTGCCTATATGCGGCTTTGCCTCGTAAAGAATGTTTTCCGGTGCGCCGAGTTTGCGGAATGTTTCAATAACAAATCCGCAAAGCCCGTCATTTATTCTGGTCATAAGCTTGCCGTCCGAAAACGTCCCCGCTCCGCCGGCGCCGAACTGAATATTGGACTCTGTATTCAGTACCTGTTTTTCTTTGAAAAGCTCAACGTCCCTTATGCGCTTTTCAACTGACGAGCCGCGTTCTATGACAATCGGTTTATAGCCGTATTTCGCAAGAACATATGCACAGAACATTCCCCCGGGACCGAAGCCGACTATGACCGGTCTTCCGTTAAGCTTTTCCGTTCCCGGAATAACGTCTATCCCTGCGCTTGCCGAAACGGCAATCCCGCATTTTGCAAGATCTTTTGCGTCCGGATTTTTTTCGGAGCGGACTTCAGCCGCAACAGAATAAACAAACTGTATGTCGTTCTTTTTTCTTGCGTCGACAGAGCGCTTTGATATATTGAGAGAAATTATCTCTTCTCTTGAAAAAAACTTCAAGAGTGCTTTTTCGGCTTTGCCGAAAGCGTCATCTCCTGAAGCTTTTATCGGTAGAGATATTCCTGATACAATAAACCTTTTCGTGTTTTTTTCACAGCTCATTGAACTGAAGCTCCCTGCGATACCGCAACCACCCAGATGAGTATCGCACAAAGAAGAGATATTATTCCGATTATGATATCCGCACGTCTGCTTTTTCTTATGGTGTAATCGTCCTCTGCGGGACGTTCGGAGTTGTCGTCAACTTCCTGTTTTCCGAACAGTTTTGAGAAAATGCTCATTTGTCATTACCTCCGTTTTACTTCTGAATTTTGCCCTTCTTTTCCGTATCGTCGTCACGGAAAAGATTTGAAAGCTCTGTTTTGAGAGTATTGTAATCATAATTGCGACGGAGCTGACCGTCGATTGCAAGCGAAATCGTTCCGGTTTCTTCGGAAACGACTATTATAACGGCGTCGCTGTTCTCGCTCATGCCTATTGCGGAGCGATGACGCGTACCGAGGTCTTTTATTATATCGTCATTTGTGGACATCGGCAAAAAGCACCCTGCCGCGCATATTCTTCCGCCGCGGATTACAACCGCGCCGTCGTGAAGCGGAGCCTTGTTGAAGAATATATTTTTGAGGAGCGAAACCGTCACATCCGCATTTATAACGGTGCCGGTCTTTATTATTTCGCCGAGAGGTGTCGACCTTTCAATAACAATGAGTGCGCCGGTGTATTCTCTTGAAAGCTCGCTTGCCGCTTCGCATATGGCGGTAATCGCATTGTGCTTGATTGACTGATTTTTCGATTCCGAAATCGTCTTTATGAAAGATGCCCCACCGAACTTTTCGAGAACCGATCGAAGCTCCGGCTGGAAAAGAATAATGATTGCGATAAATCCGACCTGAATAAGATTGGAAAAAATAAAGCTGAGGGCACGCATATCCAGAAACCAGCTGACAAACATCAGAAGGACAACAAGGAACACGCCCATTGCGAGCTTGCTCGCTCTTCTGTCGCGAATAAATTTCACAATGTAGAAAATTATGACGGCAACGAGCAGTATGTCTATTATATCTATAATGCAGTGCGG
>JAHAZT010000085.1 GCA_018383975.1 Eubacteriales bacterium
TCGCGGATCTTTGACAATTGAATACCCATTTCATCAATACATTACCTGTGCCAATCCGTGAGGAACGGATAAGCCGATATCGTAAGTGCGCGATGACCTCCGTATGGAGTGAGCGATCAAACTTATACGATTGAATTCAAGTTGCACTTGAAGGGCGGCAATGACAGGCACGAGGGATAATGATACTTCCGTAGCAGAAATGCGCGGCTGGCGGAGTACCCGGCAGAGGTGAGATTCCTATGGAACCGATTCGCAATCGGTCGTTGATGACTTCCCATACCAATCGTAAGATTGATCACACCTGGGGTGTCGCGGACAAATAAGGTGTGTGAACGGACTTGTCGAGAGATAGGTCCGGATAAAGAAGCTACCCCTCGCGAATATACTTCGGAGGAGCGCGAAGCAATGCGGAATCCGAGTTTTTCTTCATCGCCGTTTTTTGCTGTTGAAGAGGGAGAAAAGCCGCTTGCGGACTCCAAGATGAAATCAGTCATCTCCTCTTTGCCTGCCGACCGCTACGAGACATATCCGAATCTTCATAACGTGCCGCTAACCGCAACGCTTTATAAGGATGGCAAGGAAATTCCGGTCGACCTTAAAGATAAGCGACTGATTCGTTTGATGAATTTTTACAATAATTCCATTTATTATAACCAATATGCCTATACGCAGGGATTATTAACGATAGATTATATTGAAAAAGCTTGCAGTGAGCCGTTCAGATTGGAGTTGACATTTGACACAACGGACCGCGGCACCCAAAATTCTTATGACACAAACATACAGGCGTATGACACGTTCATAATAGCAAACAAAGAGTTTACTTTGCTTGCCCACGATTTGCCGGGATATGAGGGACAAGAAGACAAATATCCGTTTAAGGCTGTCGGGCATAATCCTCTTTTTGCTGGACCAGGACGAGATTATTTTTGGCTTGATTTGTTTGGGTTTTAATTTATCGTATTGATTATAGCTTTCTTTGCTTTGATATCTGTAATGCATGGCTTTCAGGTGAAGATATTAAGCTGTTGTCACAGCCAGAAAAACAGCGGCTGTGTGGCTTTTAGCCACACAGCCGCTGTTTCTTTTGCAATCCGGATGTTTATTTTTTCGATATGACGCACAGGACTTTTCCGGTGTGAACTGTCAGAACTGCTTCGTCCCCCGTTATTTCATTGCTTACTCCGAGCGGAAAACTACGGGGAATTGTTATGCGGTCGCCGCCGTATTTTGTTCCTTTCAGGGAAATCTCCGCGGCGGATGTGACGGAGAAAAGCGAAAGATATGAGCTTGTGTCTTTCGGTATACGTTCTTCATCACGGGCGACAAACGCTATATTTTCTGATCCTTTCAGAATTGACCTTGCGCCGTTTTCATCGGCATAGAGCAGGGCGGAGAGATTTGCAAGAGTATGGTCGAGTCGACCGCCGACCCCACCGACGATGATTATTTCTTTGAATCCGAGCTTGATTGCCGCTTTGAGACAGAGCATCGTGTCTGTATCGTCCTTTTCGGAGGGATATTCGACTATTTCGCACGGCGCATTTTCCGGGCGCGAGCCGGAATCAAAATCGCCGATTATGAGATCGGGAGAAAGTCCGTGCGCTTCGGCTATATTGCATGAGGCGTCCGCACAGATAATGAAATCATCTTTTAAGACGGAAGCTCCGGAGACGGCAAGGTCACTGTCAAAAGGACAGATTATATAGCATTTACCGGGTTTTTTCATAATTTCAGTCGACCTTTTTTGTCTTTATGAGATAATTTACCGCGATAAGCAGTCCTGCGATTACCGCGCCGGAAACAGTCACGGCGATTATAACGCTCCAGTTGACGGCAGAAATGCCGGTTATATCGAACGTGCCCGTCTTGGCGTTCTGCAATTTCTGGAAGATTGATGCGACGTCAAATATTACAGCCGCACAGGCGATAAGTCCCGCGCCCGCGCTGATCCACGGCGAATATACGGCGGTGCTTTCGCGCTTGATTCTTTTCAGCTTTTCTTCGCGGAAGTCGATGAGCGAAGCGACATACATTGACGAAATCGCAAGGATTATACATTCGGGGATCATGTAGGTTGCATTATATACAAAAGAATATGAGAGGGCAGCCTGCGTCGGTATTGAAAGTCCTGCCCATACAGTCGCGCCGGAAATGACGTGGCAGGCATAGCGGAGAACGGAGACGAGAACGCAACCGAGAGTAAGCGCGACAGCCTGATTTTTGATGGCTTTTCTGAATATGCCGGCTAAACCGATAACGGTAAACGCGACGACGTAGTCGAGCATGATTACTGCAAGAATGCTCTGCCAAGTTGTGACATACGTAAGATTTTTGAGTCCGAGCAGCTGCTGGATGACGCTGAAAACAAGCGCGGCGGAAATTCCCCAGCCGGTGCCTCTGCGGTAAGCGATTATCGCTATCGGAAGCATGGAAGCAAGCGTTATCGAACCGCCATAGGGAAGCTCGGCAATCTTGAGAATGCTCAGTACCGTTGCGAGCGCGATCATAACCGCGCTTTCCACAAGGGCAAGTGTTTTTTTGTTTTGCATAAAAAGTACCTCTTATAAAATAAAAATCCGCACGGAATAATCCGAGCGGTAATAAATTACAATCTCCCTACGCTGGCATTATCCATATCAGGTAAAGGGTTCGGGTTTCCCCGTCTCAGCCGATTGCTCAGCACCCCCGATTATTCAGTTGCGGTACGATTATATTTTAATATAAAGGAAGAGATTTGTCAACAGGATTTGAAAAATATTGAATTTTGGCAAGCGATGTCGTCGGGTGATAATGTTAACAAAAAATTCATAAAAAAATATGCAAAAACTATTGACAAAAAGACAAAATAGGATTATATTATAGTCAAAGTTTGGCACTTGACAACAGAGAGTGCTAAAAAGGAGGGGCGAAAGATAATGCGTGAACTGCAAAACGGAGACAAAAAGCTTTCCGAAAGAAAAAAGCAGATACTTCGTGCCGTCGTTGAGGCGCATATAGCCACGGGCGAGCCTGTCGGTTCCAAATATCTGACGGACAACGCCGGTATCAATTTCTCTTCGGCGACGGTGAGAAGCGAGATGGCTGACCTTGAAGAGATGGGCTATCTCGAACAGCCGCACACCTCCTCCGGCAGAGTGCCGACAAAGCTCGGATATCATTTTTATATAGACTCGCTGATGAACGGATATAAGCTGTCGGCGATGGAAACAATGGAGCTGAGCAACACGCTGAAGGGAAAGATCGGCGAGCTTGATTCTCTTATGACGAGCGTTTCAAAGCTGGTCTCGTCTCTGACAAATTACACGGCGGTCGCACTTAAGGCGGAAAACAGGGAACGGACTGTTGACCGTTTCTCCTATATGATCCTTGACGCGCACAGCTTTCTGATAGTTATGAGAATGTCGGACAGCGGCGTCGTTACAAAACAGATACAGACGCACGTTCTTGTCGACGACAGACTTCTCAAACGATTGACTCAGCTGCTTACAAAATATCTTGCAAGAACTCCGGCAAGGGAAATCTCATTTTCCGTTGTTATGACGATAGAACACGAAATCGGAGTCGGCGGAGCAATAGTTGCGCCGGCTGTCAAAGCGGTTTATGAAGCAATCGGAGGCAGTGCCGACGCAGACCTCCGCTTTGAGGGCGTAAACAGACTGCTTGAATATCCGGAATTTTCGGATATAGATAAAATCCGCGGAATGCTTGAGATGATGGAAAACAAGCAGGAGATGATAAAGATTCTTTCCGAAGCGGACAGCGACAAGGTGAATGTTTATATCGGCGGCGACGAGCAGGAAGGCTTGGTTGACAATTCCGCGCTGATATTCAAAAAACTCACCATAGGCGGAAAGGTTGTCGGAGCGATCGGCGTTCTCGGACCGTCAAGAATGGATTATTCAAAGGTTATCTCAACTATGGAATATCTTTCAAGGCAGATATCCGTACTTTTCGGAGGGGCGCTTCCTCCCGGAAAGACGGAGCTTCCGGAAGATAGCACCGGAAAGGACGAATAGTAAACAATGGATGAGAAAAAGATAGAAACAGAAGAAAAAAAGACTTCCGAGGAGCATAAGGCGTCGACGGGAAGTGAAAAAAAGGAGCTTTCAAAGCTGAAGGGCGAGGTCAAAAAGCTGACCGGCGAGCTTGAAGGAAAAAGCAAAGCCTATGATGAGCTGAACGACAAATATCTTCGTATGATGGCGGAATACGATAATTTCAGAAAGCGTTCTCAAAGAGAGCGCGACGGTATTTACGCCTCCGCATATGAGGAGGCTCTGAAGGAATTCCTTCCTATGTCCGACAATCTTCAGAGGTCGCTTGCCTACGCAGGTACTGAAAACTTTGCAAAGGGCATAGAAATGATAGTAAATCAATTTTCCGATACGCTGAAAAAGCTCGGAATTGAGGAATACGGAAAAAGGGGAGACCCGTTCGACCCCAATATTCACAATGCCGTTATGAGAACGGATGACGATTCTCTCGGCGAAAACACAGTCGCGGAAGTGCTCCAGAAAGGGTACAGAAAGGGCGACAAGATACTTCGCTTTGCTATGGTTAAAGTAGCAAACTGAAATATAAAAATAAGAAAAAATTAACTTTAATCGGAGGATATATATTATGGGAAAAATTATCGGTATTGACCTTGGTACAACAAACTCTTGCGTGGCGGTTTATGAAGGCGGCGAGCCTGTCGTAATAACCAACCCCGAAGGTTCGAGAACAACTCCTTCCGTTGTTGCTTTCTCGAAGAACGATTCAAAAGAAAGAATTGTCGGTCAGACGGCAAAGAGACAGGCAATTCAGAACCCCGAAAGAACCGTTATGAGTATCAAACGTAAAATGGGTACAAACGAAACCGTTGATATCGACGGCAAGAAATACACGCCGCAGGAAATCTCCGCAATGATTCTTCAGAAGCTGAAGGCTGACGCAGAGGCTTACCTCGGCACGAAGGTAACGCAGGCTGTTATCACAGTCCCCGCTTACTTCAACGACGCTCAGAGACAGGCAACAAAGGATGCAGGCAAGATTGCGGGTCTTGAAGTGCTCAGAATTATCAACGAGCCGACAGCAGCAGCGCTTGCATACGGTGTTGATAAAGAGGGTATTGATCAGAAGGTAATGATTTTCGACCTCGGCGGCGGTACGTTCGATGTTTCGATCCTCGAAATCTCGGATGGCGTATTTGAAGTGCTTTCGACAAACGGTAACACAAGACTCGGCGGCGACGACTTCGACCAGAGAATTATAGACTGGCTTGCAGACTCCTTCCAGAAGGAGCACGGAATTGATCTCCGTAACGACAAGATGGCTCTTCAGAGACTGAAGGACGCAGCCGAAAAGGCAAAGATAGAGCTTTCCGGCACAATGAGCTCGAATATCAACCTCCCGTTCATCACGGCAGACCAGAACGGTCCCGTACACCTCGATATGACACTCACAAGAGCCAAATTCAACGAGTTGACGGCTGACCTCGTTGCGGACACGATCGCGCCCTGCAAGCAGGCTCTCAAGGACGCGGGACTTGATGTTTCGAAGATAGATAAGGTTCTTCTTGTCGGCGGTTCGACACGTATCCCCGCTGTTCAGGAAGCTGTCAAGAATTTCTGCGGCAAGGAACCCTTCAAAGGTATCAACCCCGATGAATGCGTTGCAATCGGCGCGGCTATCCAGGGCGGCGTTCTCGGCGGCGAAGTCAAGGATCTTCTCCTTCTCGACGTTACTCCGCTTTCCCTCGGTATTGAGACGCTCGGCGGCATCTGCACAAAGATAATCGACAGAAACACAACGATCCCCGTAAAGAAGTCTCAGATATTCTCTACGGCGGCAGACGGTCAGACGTCTGTTGAAATTCACGTTCTCCAGGGTGAGCGTGAAAAAGCGTCCGCAAATACAACACTCGGCAGATTTTCTCTCGACGGTATCCCTGCAGCGCCCAGAGGCGTTCCGCAGATCGAAGTCACGTTTGATATCGACGCAAACGGCATTGTAAACGTATCCGCAAAGGATATGGGTACGGGCAAGGAACAGCACATAACGATTACCTCCTCCTCAAATATGAGCAAGGAAGATATCGATCGTGCCGTAAAGGAAGCCGAAAAGTTTGCCGAAGAGGACAGAAAGCTCAAAGAGCTTGTTGAAGCAAAGAACAAGGCAGAGGCATACATTCTTCAGAGCGAAAAGACGCTCGAAGAAATAGGCGATAAGGTCAGCGAGAGCGAAAAGCAGGAAGTCCGCGACGAGCTTGAAAATCTCAAAAAGGCTGTCGCAACGGATGATGTTGACGCTATCAAGAACGCAACGGAAGCCTTTGAGAAGAAGTTCTATGCGCTTTCCGAAAAGCTCTATAAGGCGCAGGGCGGCGCAGAGGAAGGTCAGCAGGGCGGCGCGTCACAAAATGATGACGGCAGCTACTCCGCAGACTTCACCGAGAAAAACTGACAGACAAATTTTGATATTCGCCGGAGGCACGGATAACGTGTCTCCGGCAAATTCGGAAAAGGAAACATAATGAAGGATTATTACGAGATACTCGGCGTTTCAAAAACGGCGAGTGACGATGAAATAAAAAAAGCGTACAGAACGCTTGCAAAAAAATATCATCCCAATATGAATCCCGGAGACAAGAAAGCGGAGGAGATGTTCAAGGACGTCAATACCGCTTATGCTGTTTTGTCCGACCCCGAAAAGAGAGCAAATTACGATCGCTTCGGGGAAGAGGGAGTAAACGGTCAGGGCGGCTTCGGCGGAGCCGGAGGCTTTGGCGGTTTCGGCGGCGGATTTTCCGGTGATTTTGATATTTCCGATATTTTCGGCGACATATTCGGCGGAGGCTCGCGCAGAAGAAACGGACCTGTCCGCGGCGATGACCTGCTTTGCAGGGTGACCGTAACATTTGAAGAAGCGGCTTTCGGCTGTAAAAAAGAAATAAAATACAATAAGGTCGATAAATGCTCCGACTGCGGCGGTACCGGCGCGGCAAAGGGCTCAACGGCGAAAACCTGTCCGCGTTGCGGCGGCAGCGGAAGCGTAATAACACAACAGAGAACGCCGTTCGGAGTCATGCAGTCGACAACCGTTTGTCCGGATTGCGGCGGCAAGGGAACGATTATTTCAAACCCCTGCAAGAGCTGTCACGGAACGGGCAACGTAAACGTTGCAAAAACGCTTGAAGTTTCCATACCCGCGGGAATTGCCGACGGAAACCGTATTTCGCTACGCGGAATGGGCAACGCGGGAAGAAACGGCGGATCTGCGGGCGACCTCTTTATAGAGGTGAGCGTCCGCAAGCACGCGATATTCCGCCGCGAAGGCAACGATATAAAATGCGAAATACCGATAACCTTTGCGGAAGCGGCACTTGGCGCAAAGATAAACGTACCGACGCTTGAAGGCGATACCGTCGCTTTCGATATTCCGGAAGGCACGCAAAGCGGCACATCGTTTACCGTAAAAGGCAAGGGAATACCGAACATAAGCGGCAGAGGCAGAGGAAATATCGTGTTTACGGTTACTGTTGAAGTTCCGAAGGGCCTGACTGCAGAGCAAAAGGACGCTCTGCGCAAATTCTCAGACCTTTGCGGAAACAGTAATTATTCAAAACGCAATTCATTTTTTGATAAATTCAGAAAGGACAGCCGCAAATGAAGTGGACGCAGATAAGAGTTACCTGTAAAACCGAACATATTGATGAGGTCGCGGCTGTGCTTACCATGCTCGATACGGGCGTTATGATAGAAGATTACAGCGACGTTCTGACGTCGCTCCGAACCGTTTACGGCGAGCTTATTGACGAGAAAATCCTCCGTGCCGACAAGACAATCGCCTCGGCAAGCATTTATGTCAGTGATAAAAAGACCGCCGAAGAAGACGTTGATTTCATTTCATCGCGTCTTGCGTCTCTCGGAATAAAGGCAGAAATTGCGACAGCGGAGCTGGAGGAAGAGGACTGGTCGACGGCTTGGAGAAAATTCTATAAGCCGACGAAAATCGGCAAGCATATCGTAATTGTTCCGAGCTGGGAAAAATACGAAAAGCAGGACGGGGATATTATAATCGATATGGACCCCGGAATGGCTTTCGGGACCGGTACGCACGAGACAACGAGACTGTGCGCCACGCTTCTTGAAGAAAACGTTAAATCCGGCGACTATATGCTTGACGTCGGAGCGGGAAGCGGAATTCTCGCAATCTGCGCGTACAGGCTCGGCGCGGACTATTGCGCCGCGTGCGATATAGATCCGGTTGCGGTGAAGACGGAGAAAGAAAATGCGAAAAGAAACGGTTGCGATATAGATTGCTTCGTTTCAGACCTGCTTGCGTCCGTGAAAATAAAGGACGGAAGAAAATACGATATTGTTACGGCGAACATAGTTGCGGACATAATAATAAGAATGTCTTCCGATATAGGGGACTATATCCGCGACGGAGGACTGCTCGTTGTTTCGGGAATTATTGACGAAAGAGAAGCCGAAGTGCGCTCCGCACTCGAAAAAAACGGCTTCGATTGCGAAAAATCGCTGCACGACAAGGGTTGGTGCGCCATGCTTTGCCGTAAAAAGTGAATTTTTTTCAAAAAGTCGTCAAATATTTCAAAATAGCTTTGACAAAATTCATTTTATAGTATATAATGTAGGTTAGTCTCATAAGCGGCTGCGAGAGCAGTCGCTTATCTGCGGCTTTATTATTGCGAAAAATGAATTTTTTCTTTTAAGTCGCTAAAACTTGATATAAACGGCGCGGACGGAAACGGCGATGCCCCTGCGCAAAAAAATAAGAAAAATAATAAATATCGCCGAAAGCGAGGCAAAGAAGATGACAAAAAGCACAACCAACAACACAAGACCCGCACTTCCCAAAGAGGATGCCGCTCTTTACCGTCTTTTAGCGGTCATAGCGTATGCCATAATAGGGTTTACCCTGATAATAGTTGCAGGGAAGAATTACGCTGCGTTTTCGCCGGTGTTCAGAAATGGCTTCTATATTGCAGGAATGCTCGTTCTGTTTGCAGCTTTGGTTTTCGGGACGGTTTACGGAGTTACAAAGAAAATAAAGGGGAGAGTCTTCTCGCTTGCGGGCGTGTGCGCTTCGGTTGCGCCGCTTGTCCTTGCGTTCGGACTTTACAACGAGCTTACAAGAGCCGATGCGAAACTGAAAATCGCTTTCGTCGCGCTTATATTCGTTCTTTTCATGGCGAACCTTTGCCCGAAGATATATACGTATGTTTCCGGCGTTACGGTTCTTTGCGCAATGTCCGTGTACTATAATTCTATTTCAATGGGAACGTTTACGCAGGGCGCGGTCAGAGTGCTTGACGTAATTCTGAAGGTTCTTTCTTATCCCATGGGCTTTATTCTTCCCGTCGCCGTTGTTTATGCGGCTGTGACAGCTATGAAAAACGACGGAAGATTCAAACTGGGCAAGATAAAAATCGCCTTTTCAAAGGACAAGGTCGTCTTTATAGGACTTATTGTTCTTATGGCATTACTCTTTGCTTCTGCGGTGATAACGCTTGCTTTCCCCGCGCTGTTGCTGGCTTGTGAAATCGCAATCGCCGTTGTATTTGCGATACTTGGTATAATATGCACCATCAAAGTATTATAATTTTAGATAAATTCACAAAAAAACTATTGAATTTCTACAAAAAGTGCGATAGAATATAGGCATAGATTTATATTGATTGGATTTTGCGTGCGCGCATAACCCAAAGGAGAGGAAGCAGAATAAATGTCAAGCAGATTGTTTCAGGGCGTAATACATCAGATGAAGGACGCGATAGGAAGAACAATCGGCGTTATAGACGAAAGCGGCGCGGTTGTTGCCTGCAGTGACCTTACGAAGATAGGCGAAACGAGAGCGGCTGTCCGCGAGGAGCTTTCATATGTGTCGGATTGTATCAAGCACGGAGGAGTTACTTATCGTCCGCTCGTTTCCGGACCTCATTCGGAGTACATCGTTTTTGTTGAAGGCGAGGACGCTCTGGCAGAAAAAATGTCGCTCGTGCTTGCGGTTGCGCTTTCAAGCATCAAGGGATATCACGACGACAAATACGACAAGGTGTCCTTTATAAAGAACCTCTTGCTCGACAACATTCTCCCCGGTGATATATATGTAAAGAGCAGAGAACTCCATCTCACAACAGACGTTGAGAGAGTTGTCTTCCTTATAAGAATACTTTCGGGAGCGGAGACCTCTCCGTATGATATAATCCTCAATCTTTTCCCGAATTCAAGCTCGGATTACGTCATAAGCACGGGTGAAAAGGAAATCGTTCTCGTTCGTGAGCTTAAACCGGGTACGGATAAAGCGGAGCTTGAAAAGACTGCGACAATGATTGCGGATACGCTTGCCGCAGAATTTTATACAAAGGTTTCAATCGGCATCGGCAGCGCGGTTGACAATATGAAGGACATTTCCCGTTCATACAGGGAGGCGCAAGCCGCACTTGAAGTCGGCAGGGTGTTCGATACCGACAAGAGCATCGTAAGCTATGAAAACCTCGGAATAGGACGGCTTATCTATCAGCTTCCGACAACGCTCTGCGAAATGTTTCTGAACGAAGTCTTCCAGAAGGGCAGCATCGATATGCTCGACAGGGAAACACTTTCGACGATACAATGCTTTTTTGATAACAACCTGAACGTTTCCGAAACGTCAAGAAAGATGTTTGTTCACAGAAACACCCTCGTTTACAGGCTCGATAAAATAAAAAAGATAACAGGACTTGACCTCCGCGAGTTTGACAATGCCATAACGTTCAAAGTCGCTCTGATGGTCAGAAGTTACCTGAATTCAAAGACCAACAGATATTGATATTGTCAGCGAGCGATCCCGAGATATCGGGCTCGCTCTCTTGTGTATAATATGTAAGAAATAATCGAAAAAGGAGTTATTATGTTCAATTCCGATGAAGATATGCGCCGTTCCGACGCCGAAAATAAAAACGAAAATGATGTCACGAAAAAAAATCCCGAGCCGGACGTTCGGGAAGGCGATAGTCCCGTGGCGCAGGCTAAACCCGAAAAAACGAAGAAAAAACCAAGAACGGTGACAGTCGGGAAGGCGGTCCTGATAGCCGTTCTTTCCGTTGTTATTGCCGTAACCGTTTCGGTTCAAGCTTCGTTTGTTATGCTTGGCAATTATTATAAGAAAGAAGTGACCAAAGCATACGGCAAAGCGGCGATGTATGAAAATCTCATCGAGGTTGCCGACATATTTGACAGCGAATATATTTATAAGGTCGACAAGCTCGGCATAAGCGATGACCTTGCCAGAGCGTATGTTGCGTTGAGCGGCGACAGATTTGCTTCGTATCACTCTGCGGAGGAATGGAAGAACGAAATGGCGGCTGCGTCCGGAAACAGTGTCGGCATAGGAGTTTATGTTGTGGCTCTGGATGACGGAGTTCATGTGATGCATGTCATGAAAGACGGTCCCGCCGAAAAGGCAGATCTTAAAAAGGGAGATATCATTATCCGCGTGGACGGAGAGGATATTGTCAAATTGAATATTTCCGAAGTCGTGCCGCGCATTTCCGGAAAGGCCGGAACGGTTGTTAAGCTCACCGTCCTGCGCGATGGAGTGGAAATGACCGTGTCCGTTACGCGCGGAACCTATGAGGCGGAAACAGTACTCGCATCGACCATATCGGCGGGCGGAAAAAAATACGGATATATCAGAATAACCGAATTTTTGAGCACGGAGCTTACGGCAAAGCATTTTATCTCCGCCGTCGACGGGCTTTTGAATTCCGGCTGTGAGGGACTTATATTCGATGTCAGAGATAACGGCGGCGGCAGTCTTGACGCCGTTGTGAAAATGATTGACTATATCGTTCCCGAAGGACCGATCGTTCACCTGACGGACCTTGAAGGCAATAAGAAATTTGCAACGCCCGTTTCCGATAAGCACGAGATAAACTGCCCGATGGTTGTGCTTGTCAACGGCAATACGGCGTCTGCGGCGGAGCTTTTCACCTCCGCGCTCAAAGATTATAATAAGGTGACGATCGTCGGCACGAATACTTTCGGAAAGGGTTGCGGACAAAGCGGATTTACGCTTTCAAGCGGAGCTGTTCTTTACGTTACGACATTCCTTTACAGCCCTCCGACCTCTCTCAACTATGATAAAAAGGGAATTGCTCCGGACGTTGAAGTTAACCTTCCGGACGAATATAAAAACACAAATCTGTTTCTTCTCGAACCCGAAAATGACGCTCAGCTTCTGCGCGCTCTTGAAGAAATACAAAAATAAAACTAACCACAAGGAGAAAAATACAAAAATGGTAAAGCAGCAGACAGTTACTGAAAGCGGATATAAAAAGATGAAGGAGGAGCTTGACTATCTTATAAACGTCAAGCGCAAGGAAGCGGCGGAGAACGTCGGTATCGCAAGAGGCTTCGGCGACCTTTCCGAGAACAGCGAATACGATGAAGCGAAAAACGAGCAGGCAAAGGTAGAGGCGAAGATTGAAGAGCTTGAAGAGATTCTTGCTCACGCAAAGGTTATAAGCGACCACGAAATTCAGACGGACACGGTAAACGTCGGCATAACGGTTGTGCTTTATGATATGGAATATGACGAGGACGTTGAATATACGATTGTCAGCTCAAGGGAGGTCAACCTTGCGCAAGGCAAAATTTCAGACCAGTCACCGATAGGCAGGGCGCTTGTCGGAGCGAAGGTCGGCGATACGGTATCCGTTGAAGTGCCTGACGGCATAATGAAATACAAAGTCAAATCGCTCAAAAGACAGGAAAACTGAAAAAACACACCGAAGGAGATTATTATATGGCAGAAAATACGGTAAATCCGGTAGCGGAAGAGGAGCTTTCCGGAGAAAAGCTGAATGAAGTGCTCAGAATCAGACGCGAAAAGCTCGATGCGCTCGTTGCGGCGGGAAAAGATCCGTTTAAAATCACAAAATACGACCGCACTCATCACAGCTCGGATATAAGAGAGAATTTTGAAAAGCTTGAGGGCAAGGAGGTTTCGGTTGCGGGCAGGCTTATGTCCAAAAGAATTATGGGCAAGGCTTCGTTCTGCAACGTGCAGGATCTCAAGGGAAATATTCAATGCTATGTTGCGCGTGACGCCGTCGGCGAGGAGGAATATGCCGCTTTCAAAAAGCTCGATATAGGCGATATCGTCGGCATTAAGGGCACCGTTTTCAAAACGAAAACAGGAGAAATTTCAATCCATGCGACAGACCTCGTTCTTCTTTCGAAGAGCCTTCAGGTGCTTCCGGAAAAGTTTCACGGACTTACAAATACCGATTTGCGTTACCGTCAGAGATATGTCGACCTTATAGTCAATCCCGAGGTGCGCGATACGTTTATCAAGCGCTCAAGGATAATCAGCACGATAAGACAATACCTTGATTCTCTCGGCTTTATGGAGGTTGAAACTCCTATGCTCGTTTCAAACGCGGGCGGCGCGGCGGCAAGACCCTTTGAAACTCATTTTAACGCTCTGGACGAGGACCTCAAACTCCGCATATCGCTTGAGCTTTACTTAAAGAGACTTATCGTCGGCGGACTTGAAAAGGTTTATGAGATAGGAAGAGTGTTCCGCAACGAAGGACTTGACACCCGTCATAATCCGGAATTTACCCTTATGGAGCTTTATCAGGCTTATACGGATTTCAACGGTATGATGGAGCTGACCGAAAATATGTACCGTTACGTTGCGCAGAAGGTTCTCGGCACAACGAAAATCGTATATAACGGCGTTGAAATGGATCTCGGAAAGCCCTTTGAAAGAATAACGATGACGGAAGCCGTCAAGAAATATTCCGGCGTCGACTTCGGCGAAATTCATTCTGACGAGGAAGCGAAGGCCGTTGCAAAGGCACATGACATAGCGTTTGAGGAACGCCATAAGAAAGGTGACATTCTCAACCTCTTCTTTGAGGAATATGCAGAGGAACACCTCATCCAGCCGACGTTTGTCACAGAGCACCCCATTGAAATTTCTCCGCTTACAAAGAAAAAGCCCGATGACCCCGAACATGTTGAACGCTTTGAGTTCTTTATGAACGGCTGGGAAATGGCAAATGCATATTCCGAGCTGAACGATCCTATTGACCAGCGCGAGCGTTTCAAGGCGCAGGAAGAGCTTCTCGCCAAGGGTGACGAGGAAGCCAACCGCACCGACGAAGACTTTATGAATGCGCTTGAAATCGGTATGCCGCCCACAGGAGGCATAGGTTACGGTATTGACCGTATGTGTATGCTTCTGACGGATTCTGCCGCTATAAGAGACGTTCTCCTTTTCCCGACAATGAAGCCCTTAGATTGACCGAAACGCGAAAAAGCCCGTAATATCAAGGGTTTTCGGACACAGGGGAAACGAAAAACCTTACGCCTTACACCAAACTTACACCAATC